>JAEORX010000107.1 GCA_016840685.1 Candidatus Thorarchaeota archaeon | reverse complement strand
TCGGAGGCATTCCATGGACAGTACCTGCTGTGACTATCAATAGGGTTTGCACCTCATCCATGGATGCTATAATTAGTGGTGCTCTTCAAATTGAAACTGGCTTCACAAATGTCGTACTTGCAGGTGGTGTGGAATCGATGTCTAACGTACCCTATTGTGTTGAAAATGCACGATGGGGTGTAAGGTTATTCGATAGTGTCTTCATGGATGCCTTGACCACCGGACTTCATGCTGGCAGTCACTTCTATCCTCATCCAGAAACAGGAAAGCACTACATCATGGGCGAAACTGCAGAGTTTCTCAATGAAAAGTATGGATTCTCAAGAGAAGACCAAGACATCGTTGCACTCAGGTCCCAGAATAATGCTGAGCGAGCAACAAACGAAGGCGATTTCAAGGATGAAATTGTACCAATTGAGATTAGGAGTAAAAAGGAAACTAAGATTATGGACAAGGATGAACACTTCAGACCAGGACTGACAATGGAGGATCTATCAAAGCTACGACCCGCCTTCAAGAAGGATGGTACTGTCACTGCTGGTAACTCGAGTGGTATAAACGATGGTGCCTCTGCCGTTATCATCATGTCGGAAGAAAAAGCTGATGAGCTGAACCTCAAACCCATAGCTCGCCTTACGGGATATGGCATGGGGTGCAGTGAGCCTCATATGATGGGAGAATCACCAATTGCGGCTGTTCAGAATCTTATAGAGAGAACCGGACAGGGTTTCAATGACTGGGAGCTAGTTGAGCTCAATGAGGCATTTGCTAGCCAGTTCCTAGCGGTGGAAAAAGGCCTTAAACCCCTTGGATTCGACAGAGAAAAGGTGAATGTCAACGGATCAGGAATAGGGCTGGGTCATCCTGTGGGATGTACAGGCGCAAGAATCGTTGTGACATTACTCTATGCAATGAAGAACCGCGGTTTCAAGACAGGCATGGCCACACTGTGTGGAGGTGGAGGCATCAGTACAGCTACAACATGGGAAATGATCTGATAGCACATTTTTACCAGACCCACAACTTTAACAATAAGTAAACAATTGTTAATAACTATGAAGGAGTATGATCTGATTGTCATAGGTTCAGGAGCCGGCATGAATGTTGCATCCTCTGCCTATGAACAGGGACTGAGAGTGGCGCTCGTAGAGAATGGACCAATGGGGGGCACCTGTTTGAATAGAGGATGCATCCCAACAAAGATACTCACCTATGTGGCGGATATCATAACGCAGTCGAAACACCTTGAGAATCTAGGGGTCCGAATGAAAATCGAGAAGATAGACTATCCTTGGATAATGAAGAGAATGAGGGATGAGGTTGATGGTGACAGCACCAGACAAGGAGAAGCGGTTGATGCAGCTGAAGGCATAGATTGGTATAAAGGAACAGGCACTTTTGTCAGCGATTATACACTTGAGATTGATGGCGAGAGAATCAAAGCACCGAATATCATTATCGCCGCAGGCTCCAGACCATTAATCCCAGACATTAAGGGTTTCGAAAAGGTAGACTATGTCACAAATGATGGAGCACTCCATCTCATGGAACAACCAAAGTCAATGGTGATTGTTGGCGGAGGCTACATAGCAACTGAGTTTGGACACTTTTTCTCTGCAGTCGGCACTGATGTCACCATCATTGGAAGGAATAGGTATCTCGTGAAGAATGAGGACCCAGACGTTTCAGAGATTCTTAAGGAAGAGCTTTCAGAGAGGATGAATGTTATCACCAACCATGAGGTCATTGAGGTCAAGGAAGAGGGCGGGGACAAAGTGGTCATCGCGAAGGACCGAGATAACGGAGAGAAGAAAGAATTTCGAGGGGAAGTCCTTCTCCTTGCCGCGGGTAGACGCTCTAACGCAGATCTCTTCAAGCCTGAAAAGACGGGTGTGAAGACAGACAAGAATGGGTGGGTGATTGTCGATGAATACTTCAGGACAAGCAAGAAGGGAATTTGGTCTTTTGGAGATGCCATAGGTAAGTACCAGTTCAGACATGTGGCAAATGATGAGTCACAAATAGTCTGGTACAACCTTGTTCGAACACTCAACGCACAACATGAGCAGAATGAACCAGAGTTATTGACCATGGATTATCATGCAATCCCACGTGCGGTCTTTTCCTATCCACCAATTGCTACTGTTGGAATGACTCTTAGTGAGGCTAAAAAATCAGGATTGAGTTTGTTTGTGGGACAGGCTGACTACTCCATTGCAGCCAAGGGTTTTGCCATGGGCAATCCAAACTCGTTAATTCGAGTGATTGTTGATGGAGATAGTCGGAGGATTCTTGGAGCCACAATCATTGGTCCATATTCACCCATTCTTATCCAGGAAATAATCAATCTAATGTATACTCCTGAGGGGAGTTATCAACCCATGTTCCAAGCCATGCACATACATCCTGCATTGCCTGAGGTCATACAACGAGCCTTTGGGAGATTGGCTCCTATTGATGGTGAACATGCACATCACCATCATCACTAGCCATGAGAGGAGAGTCGAGAGATCATGGACATTTTCAAAACAGTGGAAGAAAGCTATGACAGAATGGGAGAAACATACCACAATTACCGAGATAATGAGAAATTCAATAGTGAGTTGGGGAAATTTGCAGATTTACTACCGAAGTCAGGGAAAGTACTAGATGCGGGTTGCGGAGTTGGGACGCCAGCTTCTCGATTTCTCGTGAAGAAGGGATTCCGGGTGATAGGAGTCGATATCTCAAAGAGAATGATTGAACTGGCAAAAGAAAATGTTCCTGAAGCTGAATTCTATCATCATAACATTCTCACATTGGACTTTCCGGATGAATCCTTTGATGGCATTATCTGTGTGTACACACTATGGCACATTCCACGAGCGCAGCATTCATCCATCATTAAGAACTTCCATCGGATGTTGAAAAATGATGGAATACTGGTTTTGAACACAGGCATCCATGACTCTGAAGGAATGAGTGAATTCTTTGGAGAACCTATGTTGTGGAGTACAAACGACCCGAAGAAGACCTTGGCATTTGTAAAATCGATGGGATTTGACATAATATTTGAGGGGGTTTTGACCCTAGGTGGAGAAAGGCAATACTGGGTTTTTGCTAAGAAGACAACCTAGACAAATCCTATTTCTCTATGGATTGCACAAAATACTCTCATAAGGGCTGACTCGGTACATACATTCCACAACATACTGGATGAGTCATTTTGTCTGAAGAACCTCAGAATATACTAGACCGTACAACGTCACGCAGTGTCCCTCTGGTTGGTGAGTCGATTCTGAATGATATCTTCATGAAGTATGGAACCCCTACTGATAGCAAGATGTCTAGGCTTGAAACTATGTATGAGTCAAGAATTAGGACTCTCGCAGATCAAAAACGGCGCAATTCAAATATCAGAAATAAGGACTTGCTTCTTGACTGCGCAAGTGACCTATTTACTGAGATGGTCTTAGCATTCAACATTCTACTCATAGGAGTAATAAGCCCCAAAGAGCATCTGAAGTTCTTTTTCGGACCAACAGCTTACATCGACAAGCACATGCTGGAGCTGCCTGACCTTATTGAGGATCGACTCCGTTCGATGGTTCTTTTTGGAATTGATGAGCGTAAGCTTGCTCGGGCATTTATCAAACTAATAAAACAGGCGTATTATAGCGACGTGTCAGGAAGACAGAGATTCTGACATTGTCGAAGGACTTTTCTTGAAGCGTGTCAGTGAATGACCAATAGGTGATTGTAGAATGGGAAACAAGAAAATAGGAGCAATCACGAGATATTTCCATAAAATCGGTGTTGCAGCCATCATGCTTGAGGATGCCTTGAAAGTGGGCAGCAAGATTAGGATTGCAGGTGCCACCACTAATCTTGAGATGACCGTGACATCGATGCAGGTGGATAGAGTTAACATTGACACCGGATCTAAGGGGCAAGAGATTGCTATCAAGGTTCCAGAACGAGTAAGGGAAAAGGATTCAGTCTATCTCCTTGAGTAAAATCGACCTCTAATTACCTAAGATGTAATTGGAAATCCAACTAAAGTCTGAAACCGGATATGCTGTCTACCTTTTTTGCGACCGGACCCCTTCACGAGAGATAATAGTATCTCCTTCACCCATCTCAAGGTTCTCATATCTTGCCATCACAAAGAGCAGGTCTGATAGACGATTTATGTATCTTATCAGTTCCTCATTCAAAGGGTGAGATTCAGCTAGATACACAATACGTCGTTCCGCCCTCCGACAAACAGTACGAGAAACATGTAGAAACGACGCAGCCTTTGTCCCGCCTGGGATTACAAAGTTCTTCAAAAGGGGTAGTTCTTCTGAAAGCTCATCTGCCACCGCTTCAAGGAATTCTACATCTTTTGCATCTATCCTTTGTAAACTCTGTAGCGGGTCATGTTCTTTCAATGATTCAGGAGTTGTTGCTAGCTCCGCATTAATCATGAACAACCTTTCTTGAATACTATGGATGACTCTCGCGATTCGTTCTGATGCATGGATCTTTGCCACCCCAAGGGTTGCTCCAAGCTCATCAACGGTCCCATATGCTTCGACACGGGGATTAGCCTTGTCAATTCGTTCTCCTGAAAGGAGACCTGTTTCTCCTCTGTCTCCTGCTCTTGTGTATATTCGCTTTGACAAACTACCACCAAGACCTATTTCAAGTCATCCGCATGATTAGCCTTTCCATAGGTGAATTACTAGGACTTCAGGAGCTAGCCCATTCAAACAGACGTTCAGAAGCCTCGGTTTCTTTCCGATAGAGACCTCCAAGGAGACCATCAACACCTTGAAGTATCTCATCAAACCTCTCAACCTCAGCAGTAGCTCTCTCCATCAAGGTAGGCACATCAACCAAACGTGATTTGACCTCATCAAGTGAATCAATACCCCTCTGCTCCATATCCTGGTTGTTCTGAACATAGATCTCTCTCAACCTTGCCAGACTCTCCATTTCAGGAGGAGTAAGCTGAATTGCTAATTTAGACCAGTCTTCACAGATGTCATCATAGAGAATTGAAACATTTTGAAGTTCGGGATCCTTCATAATTTGTGACGCCTCCTTTAGGAAATGAGCATACATCCTACGAAAGAGAGATCCACCACTACCACCGACCTCTATATACACAAAGTGCTCAATCAGTGCCTGAGTGATTGTTCGATAATCAGGTAGTATCCTTGGGTATTTTGGTAGTTCTTCTCTCCACTTCTTGATACCCCTTGCACCCATGTTTGATATTGGAGGATTGAGCATGAAGTCAGCATTCTCACGAATTGCAGAAGTGATAATTTTTTCCAGTGGTATCATTTCCTCTGGCATAGAAACCTGGAGCAACTGGTTCTTGGCAGGGAATGGATGATATTCTGATGCACGTGCCTTCTGAAGACGAGAGAGAGGGATTGTGATAGGCGTGGCAAAACGGTCAGATATGAGTGCTTCATCCCTACTCTCGTCAATTCCATAGACTAGAATAGTATGCATACCGAAATGGTCGTCCCCACCCAGTGACAAATAGTCAAGAAATCCAAGATCAGCACACACAAGAACTGGTTGATCCTTCTCAAGAGTGTCTCGGAGATGCTGATGAGCACGTTTTATCGATGATGACTTCAAGACTCTCCATTCTCCACCCAATCGATCAACAGCCAAGCCCAGAATTGTTGGGAACCTTCCTCCGTTCATTCCACCAACAAAAGGAGTAGGCATCTGCTTCATCTTCCAATAGATGAATCCCAGACCAGAAGATATTCCTACAAGCATCTCCTCAGAGATATCATGACCAAGATGATGTAGTAACTTCCATAAAGAACTGGTCATGCAGTTCTTCCCACCAGGAAGATGCTCAAAGTCCAATACAATTCTCTCATTCATTGGTACATTCCTCTTTATTTTCTTTGAATGTGAAACCATCGCTAGCCTCAACTTGTTTGATGAAGGAGTCCAGCCATGAAATCCGACATCTGACTGACGATGCAGGTCGGTCGAATAATGCTCGGACGGCTCCGATATTCTCTATGTTTTCATACTCTCCGACAGTGATTCGCCCTACTCTGCTTGTGGGAGCTTCGTTCCTGAGGCGTTCCAGGTTGTCTAGGTTCTGGACGTTATATTCAAGGAACTTCAATCCATTCTCCAAATTGCTCCTATAGGAATGTAGAGCATCGAGAACATCCTCTTTGGGCAGGAGACTCATAGCAGACACTCCGAGATCAAACAGAGTGTTAGACCGAGGAGGTTTGCTGAGACACATCTTGATTTGTTTGTTAAGAACGCTCTTCCCACTCCTAGTCAGACGATAAGTCTTCTTAGATGTCTGTACAGATTCATCCTTCTTTTTACCCTCAATTAGACCTTTCTTCTCAAGCTCTGAGAGAGCCTTGTAGACAGAGGAGAAACGTAAGTCGACCCATTCGCGATATCCGAACTTCTCAATTACGTTATTGACCTCATATCCATACTGAGCGCCTTGTCCAAGAATAGCCAACACAGTCAGATATGTAGAAGGCAGAAACTCGAACTCCTCTGGTTGCGTCATAATGTTCACGTCACAGTATTATACCAGTATAATAAAATTATTATACTAGTAGAATATATAAGTCTTGTTGACAGCAGTGCATGAAACCTGAACTGACGAAGTGGGACTAGCATACTAGCGTTGCTCATACTCATAGATTCGATTCTGTCTTTGCAAGAGTGCGACAGTCTTGAAGTCAGAATGCCTTATGATCTGGTGAGGGAGGCCAGTCACCTAATGCTTGACGGATGGCAACAATTTCACCGATATGATATGCATTATGTTGACCAAAGACCATCAATGCTCTGAAGGCGGGAACCTTCGGCCAAGCAGGAAGGTTATCAAGAGAATCGATATGCTCAGTGAGTTTATATCCTTCCTCTAAGCCTGCTCTGAATCTCTCCACAAGCTCATTCCAGTGCTCTTCATCCTGTGGTAACTCTTCTGGCCAGCTCGGTTCGTTGTTTGTTGGCCAATCAACACTCGTATTCCCTCTAAGTGCTTCCAGCATGAGGTCTTGCCAGAAGACAACATGATACAAAATATGCCAGCATGAATGCTCACTCTTCTCTGGCTTCTTGGCTGCCATCTCAGGAGTCAAGTTTTGTAGGGCAATCATAGGATCGACATGGATATGCTTACCGCGAAGAGAGTCTTTCAGGGAAGCGCTCATAATATCGAACATAATTACACTGAAGTGAGGGTCCCAAATGAATCTACTCCTAGCAGTATTTCACTCTAACCAAAGGGAACGAACAGAAGAGCTACAGCAAAGCAGTACAGAGTGCTGATAACTAGATGGATGAATCCCAGCGGTAGAGCTACTCTTGTAAATTCGATAAAACTAATCGGACGACCCCCTTCCCTTGCCTGAGTCACTGCTATCATGTTCGGCGCGTCCCCGAAGGGTATCATATATCCACCAACATTGACACCGATGAGTAGACTGAGTGGTACGACAGGATTAAGGACTCCTAGACTCTCTCCAATGGGAGCTAGTAGTGCGGCAATTGGTACGTTATCAATCACTGACAACACAAACCCAGGAATCCATATCAGAAAACTCATTCCTATGAAGATATTATTCCCAACAAAAGTGGTGACTCCATTCACAAACTCATCAATGACACCTGAACGGTTTAGGGCCGCGATTATTCCGAACAAACCCACGAGGAAGAAGATCGTACCCCATGAGAGTTGTTGAACGAGTTTTTCTGAACGCTGGTGACTAAAGACTAGCATCCCTGAAGCTACCATCATGGCAATGAGTGAGGCTTCAACTCGCAATGCACCTATTGTGAAACCAAGCACAAGAATACTCATCGCAATTATTGAGAGATAGAAGTCATGTTTTGATTTTATCATGGAGATGGGCTCTACTATGTACAATAGGTTCCAATCCTCACAACTCTCTTGCGCCAGTTGCGGACCATACCATCTGAGAAGAATGTAGATTGTGACTCCAAAGAGTATGAACGAGAGAGGGAATAGTACTAACGCCATTAAAGTAGTATCAATGTTCGCTGAGAAGGCGATAACGAGGTTAGGAATAGAACCAACAAACGATGGTATTGAGGCAAAGTTGGCAACCACAACCTCAGAAATCAAAAGGGGCCTGAAATCCATATCAATTACCTTGCAGACCTCAACCGTGAATGCTCCCATCACAAGCATGATTGGCAAAGGATCAAGAAACAGAGAAATCACATAGACAAAGATGTTGAATGTCACGAATATCCTTCTAGGATCACCCTGCGTTCTCTTCAACAGTATCAGAGAGATATACTGAAACATCCCAGAGGTTGCAGCGACTGCAACCACAATGAGCATGGCAGTGACGAAAAGAATGGTGTCCCACTCCATCAGGAGTACGAACTCTCTGAACGTGAAACCATATGCGATGTAGAGCACTCCCCCTGCCACTGACATCGCAAAGAGGGCTGCTGCGGTTTCGTTGATACGTTCTGATAGAATAATCACTAAGGTCACTATCAGAATGACTACCACAACAAAACCTGCTAGGTCCATCTTGGACTTTTCAGCTCAGCACGGGTATTAAAAACACGCGATGAGTCACTTACTCCTTTAGCTAGTTTATGGGGACATCATAGAGAAATCTATATCCTATGTTGTAGCCACAGAGTTGGAGACCGATAATGTCCTCAGGGAAACGAATTGCATCCATGGTCATAGGTATGATAGTTATGGTTGGCGGCTTTTTTGGAGGGTTCATGGGATTCTTTTGGTTGGATGACCCAGATGTCGGAACAATTCTGTTTTACATGATGGTCATTCCAATGATGAGCTTCCTGATCGGAACTGGAATCATCATGTATGGAATGAAAGACACAATGAGAAGAACCAGATTCGGACTTTTCGGGATGATGACAGATGCATCAAATGACACCCCCAAGGAGAAGACCTACATTCATGAGCCACCACGTTTCTGTACAGACTGCGGCGCTGCATTGAGTGCTGAGGGCATTGAATGGGTTGGTCCTCTCACGGTAAAATGCCCATACTGTGGAGCCACTCATGCGACAGAGAAACGTGAGGTCTAGTTTTTGCCTCTGATTTGTACCATTTAGCGGCAAATGAAAATTAGTTTCGAGTGCAAAAGACTAATGGCTTGTCCAATGTGAAATAATAATCGACGCACTTAAAGGGAGGGTGTATGTGGAGAAATTGGGATGGGCGGTTGAGATGAGATATCAGAAAAGAATACTACTTGTGATAACAATCAGCTTCTTACTGATGCTAATACCTAATGGAATTTCAATCAACCAAACAATCCCAATAATCGCAAATGAAGCTGAACCTGCAGCCATAGATATCATGCAGATGATTCCTGATCTTTATCTTGAAACAGAACCCGATGCTTTTGTCAGTGGTACTTCAAATGAGTTCGAATACAATTACAACTCTAGCCATGATATAATGCAGCTTAACTGGACTCATACAAAAGGAACGACTCTAGAGTTCATTTCTGATGACGATGAAGAAACACCATGTTACAATGACTTCGTCTTTTTCACTCAGTCTTTTGAGTGGCCTTATGAAGAAATGCCAGAAAAAGCTGAGGGGTATATGAATTACAGTGTGACCCTTACTGATGGGTTTACCAATAGTTCAACTCATAGCATGTTCAAGGTATATGCCTGGTTTATTGACTCCTCTGCCAATTGGAGGACTATTTACTACTCAAACCCTCCCTATAGCTCTAACTTCCTAGAGAAGCGTATGCAATTCAACTATTTTTCTCTACTCGATGGATTTGGAGGAATGATTGAATACACACCTGGGATTCAAGAGGATCCTCAAGATATATTGAAGGTGGGTATTGGATTGGCTCCAACGATTGATTTCCAGAGCTCTCTTGACAATGGTTCGGTTATTGTTGAAGTCACTTCGATGACACTCTATGTGGTGATGGAGGCAGAACCAGACCCAGCCACCCATCTGACTCATCTCTATAATGACACATATGGCTCGATAATAGGGGATACATTCCCGTTCGTCACAACAGCAGCTAATCCTTGCATGGATTTTCTCAATGGAATGACCATTGATCCAATGGGAGATATCTATGTTACAGGAGCCTCCTATACAGGGTATGA
>JAEORX010000106.1 GCA_016840685.1 Candidatus Thorarchaeota archaeon | reverse complement strand
ATCCCTGTCGAAACTGATAGTTCTGATGTGCTGCATCGATTAGCGATGGAGATCTTCGATCATGAACGAGATTATCAAAAACCAATCCGCCTTGTTGGCGTCAAGGTTTCAAGCTTAAGCGAGGCTTCCGAGCAACAAAGTCTGTGTGAGTTCATCTAGATCTCATTCAATGTGCCATCATCGATTTCATTTACTGCAGTCTTCACTCGTTCGTCAAGTTTTGTCAAGAGTCGTCCAATGCCCTTGATGTATTCTGGGTTATTCTCCTCCTCCAGAAGAGTTGCATAACCCATGATGTTGTGTGCAATTCCAGTGATGTCGTGAGACAGCTTGTGGATGAATTTGCTTGCCATTTCCTGTTTTATGATAGGAGTCCTTGGAGTAGTTTTTTTCTTGGCAATACCTTGGATAATTTCCCTGATGGTTGAAAACTGACCACGATAGTCTTCTCCTTTTAGAATGTAGTAATCCGCTCCTAGGTTCAAAGACTTGATTACAACTTCCTCACTTGAGTGTCCTGTCCAAATCACAAAACCGGTTTTATCACCCCCTGCTCGAAGTGCCTCAAGCATGTCCAGTCCAGAAGCATCTGGCATTAGATAGTCCGCGATGATGATATCGATCTCCTCTTTCTCCATTTTCTGAAGTGCATCCCTAACTGAGGACGCGACAAGGATCTCCAAATCAGGGTCCTTCTGTTGAAGAAGAATTCTAGCAATATCGAGAAGCTCGATATCGTCATCTACAAGTAGGACGCGTGTTGCCACCTAACCACTCCCTGTAAGACACAACATCTGTGTCTTAGCAGTATCCTTTATGCATCTGTGGTAATAGATTTTCGTGTGAAAAGATGACTACCAAGATTGAGGATGATTGAGTGTGGATGACCTATCGGGAATAAAAAAAGCGGTCTTGATTGACAGACCAAACAGATTTCTTGGTAGAGTGGCTCTTGCATCTGAAATAGTAGAGGTGTTCGTTCCAAATCCTGGTAGAATGCTTGAGTTGATGGTTCCTGGAAATGAGGTGTTTCTCAGAGAGAATCGAGGACCTCATAGAAGGACAGACTTTGATTTGATTGGATTGGAGTATAACGGAGTTCTAGTTTCAATTGACTCAAATCTACCAAACCGTTTCATAAAACGACTTCTCCTTTCATATGAACTTCCTTTTTTCAGCGAATATGACACAGTTACTTCTGAACCAAGGGCATATGATGGTCGTTTCGACTTTAAACTCTCAGGTAGGAAAGGAAAATCATTCATCGAAGTAAAATCATGTACACTGGTTCAGGATGGTCGAGCGATTTTTCCAGATGCACCAACAACAAGAGGTACAAGGCATCTTATGAATCTGGTCAGAGCGCTTGATGAGAAGATGGCAAGTCGGGCAGCGATAATCTTTGTCATGCAGAGACCTGATGCAATAGTGTTTTCTCCAAATGACAAAATGGACCCAAACTTCAGCGATTCTCTTCGATATGCTCATGCAAATGGGGTTGAGATTTATCCGCTAACAACAGAAGTGGTCGATTGGGATCTCAAACTAGTCGGGCGGATTCCATTCGAGCTTGAATATTACTCAAAACAGAATATCTAGTGTAATTGTACGTTGACCAGTTACTTATTATTGACTTAAGTTAAAAAAGACTCAAGTAGTAACAAATACATCATGGCGGGAGTGATTGATTCGGTGACACTGAAAACCAATCTCGAAAGAATGCCTGGTGATGAACTCCTCCGTCTAGCTCGTGTTTTAAAAGTACCCATTGTAAAACGCACAATCAGACGCAGCTGGCTCATTGACGAAGTGATGAAAGAGCTTGAGAAGCGTGAACGAAAAGATGAACTGCCTTATAGATTAAAATCCCCCGCCATTCTTCTAGAAGATGTCACCAAACGGTTTGGCAAGAAGACAGCTGTTCGAAGACTCAACCTCAAGGTAGAGCCAGGAGAGATAGTTGGTATCGTAGGACCAAATGGTGCAGGGAAGACGACAACACTGAGAATGCTCACTGGTATCATTCGTGCCAATAGTGGGACGATTCATGTGGATGGTCATGACATTGTCAAGGACTCAATCCTGGCAAAGGAACGTATAGGCTACATACCTGAAAAACCGACATGTTATCCGAGCCTGACAGCCAGAGAGTATGTTATGTTCACCGCTCGCATATATGGTGTCTCTCATGACACCGCACTGATTCGGATGAATGAGTATGTTGATCTATTCCAATTTGATGAATTCATCAATACCTACATTGGGACCTTGTCTAAGGGCAACCTACAACGAGCGCTCTTGATTGGCATATTCGTGAGAGAACCACCTTACATTCTAGCTCTGGATGAACCAATCTACGGTCTTGACCCCCGAGGTGCATGGAATCTAAAGAAGCTCCTGCGCGAGCTACGGAATGCGGGATCTGCAATTCTGATATCAACGCATATCCTCGAGGTAGCCTCAGACCTCTGTGATAGATTTGTGATAATGAATGAAGGCGATGTTGTGGGGCGTGGAACCTTTGAGGAACTAAAAAGCCTCTTTCCTGATGCTAGGAGTCTTGAGGAGATTTTCCTTAGTCTGACGGGAGGTATTCCTGAGTAGGAGGCAAAGCAACATTGTCAACATACAAACTCATGAGGAATGAGGTTCGCATGTTGTTCAATCAGTTCAAGCAGGCAATCACAACTCCATCAATGTTGCTCTTCTATGGTATTACTTTCTTTGGAATCTTCTTTGTTAGCTCCGTTGTAAGCAGCATTTTATCATTTGCCCCATTGTTGTCCGGCTTCGGTCTTCTTCTTGAAGATACGATTGATGCCAGTATGGTCTATGCAGCTACTGCTGTACTCAGTGCAACTTCAATCCTCAGTGGGTATTTTGGTCTTGGCCCAGCTGCAGTTCTTACCATGGAGGATGAAGCATTGATGATGTCAGCACCAATAAAACCGCATCAAATCTTCCTCAGTCGCTATACACGAAGAATTGTCAGAAAGATTTCCTTCTTGGTGATTGGAATCCTCGCCGTTCTTCCACTTCTTGTTTCAGCCAGTCTCTTGTTTTTCACTGTCATATCTCTGATTATAGTCATCATCCTCTTCTTAGAAACTAACTACTTTCTAGGTTCAATGAGTTCATATGTAAGAATCTGGATTTCAAGGAAAACTAATAATCAATTACGCCATCTTGCTGTTGTTGCCCTTGGAATCATCGCCCTAATTCCAGCGCATCAATGGCTCACGTCAAACTTTGTGGTAGTCTATGTAATCCCTTCAAATGCACTTGCACTTTTCGTCATGGAGTCCACTAGTGTCTTCTCTCAAGGCTATGGTCCTTTTTATGGGGCTATTTTCATTCTTATCGGGTTCTCCATATGTCTACTCCTCACCGCAAATCTGTGTGGCTACGAATACTACGAGCTTTTCTCTGAAAACAAGGGACGAGAACAGACGGAAGGGCGATTCAGTAAGGTAATTCGTGGTCAGGTTGACTTCTCGGATTCGAGATTCAATGATCCCATGGTATGGATCATGATGAAAGACTTTTGGAGTCGGCTCCGTTCACCAATGCAAATCTGGAAATACATCTATGCTATTGTCGGTACAGTATTTGTACTGTATCTTAACCTAGTCCGACCATTTTGGTTCCCACCAGTATTAGTACCCTCTGGACTTGCTTTTGCCCTCGTCCCAGCATTCATCCTGATGATGCTTATGTTTGTCCAGTTGGCCAGTGTGACCTCGATGCTCAGTTTTGCAGATGAACGCGACAATGTATATTTGCTAAAAGCATCGCCTTTCAGCTCTCGTGACATAATAATGTCTAAATATCTCCTAAGTCTCTTTGAAATAGCAATAACTGTGATTCCTGCCTGCGGACTTCTTATTTATTTCATTCATATAGAGGGATACCTTGCTATCATTACTCTGGTTGCTCCACTGACAATTCTTTTTGGAGCCACTGGGAGTGCAATTGGTGCATATGTGCCTGTCTTTACAAATGACCCACAGACCCTTCCGGTTCCCCTCGCGTTCTCCTTTCCAGTGATCAACCTAGGCTTGGGTGCTATAATGATCTTTTTTGTTGCAGTTTTTGCTGATAGCCTGTTCATAGCACTCATACTTCCCTTCTATACTCTCTCCCTTACCTTTCTATTCTTGGCTGCATCTGTGCGTGCTCTAGACACATACAAATAGTTTCTACCACTGTCTTCTGACCAGTCTGAGTGCATTCGCAATCACAGCGAAGGTAAGACCCATGTCACCAACTCCAATGGCTAACCAGAGATTAACAAGACCAAGAGCTGCCAATATTCCAATGAGTAGCTTCACTGAGATTGACGCAACGATATTCTGTTTGATAACTCTCATTGTCTTCTTTGACTTTTTAATCAAGGATGGTATTTTCCTCAAGTCCTGCTCCATCAAGGCAATGTCAGAAGTTTCAAGGGCGACATCAGAAGAGACCGCTCCCATCGCAATTCCTACATTTGCCGCTGCAAGGGCTGGGGCATCGTTTATGCCATCACCAATCATGATTGAAGATCCATCGATAGATAGATCGTTAATCGCCTTGACTTTCTCTTCTGGAAGTAGTTCTGCGATGTATTGATCAATACCTATTTGTTTGGCCACTTCTCTTGCCACAATTTCACTGTCACCAGTGAGCATTACAGTTTTAATTCCCATATCTCTCAATTCATGAATGGCTTCAATTACGCCCTGCCTAAGTGAGTCAGATAGAACGATGGTTCCAAGATGCTCCTGGTCTTGAGCAACATAAACCATTGTTCCTACACCACAAGTATGTTCATCGAGTGAGTCTAGTGCAACACTTTTTTCAGCTAGGAGTCTTCTATTACCAACTATATATGATACTTGTCCAATACGCCCTTCGACTCCGCGACCAGGGATTGAAACGAACTCCGTGATCATTTGAGACTGCTGACCAACATCCATTGCTTCGACGAGAGCTTTTGCAATCGGATGTTCTGACATCTTTTCTAAAGCGACTGCAGTATTGAGCACTTCCTCTCTTGAGTGGTTGTTGTGAAGACACACATCTTTCACTGCTAATTCTCCAACTGTGAGTGTACCCGTCTTGTCGAAAGCAACAACCGTGGTTTTGCTTACTTGTTCTATGTGGCTTCCTCCCTTCACAAGAACACCATCTCTCGCAGAGCCTGTTATTGATGACACGATGCTAACTGGAATTGAAACTACAAATGCGCACGGACAACTAATCACTAGCAACGTCAATGCCCTATAGACTGCCTCAGTTATGGTCGCTCCCATAAGAAACGTGACTAACCCAAGCAGAATGGTTAAAGAGACCATTATTGGGGTGTATATGCGGGAGAATCGAGAAATCAGCCTCTCAGTCGGTGCCTTCTTGCTTTTTGCTTCTTCGACAAGTTCTACTATCTTCGAGAGCACAGTTTCATTTGATTCAGAAGTCACCTCGACTTCGATATATCCCTCTTGATTGATTGTTCCAGCATAGACCCGGTCTCCAGCTGACTTGAAGACTGGTATTGATTCTCCGGTGATAGGAGCCTGATTCACTGAGGACTGCCCACTCAGAACAATACCGTCCAGACTTATCTTTGAACCTGGACGTACTATCAGAATATCTCCTCGCCTGACCTCAGAGGTTGGGATGCATGCTTCCGTACCTTTCACTTTGATTGTTGCAGTTGGAGGTTCCAGTTCAATGAGTGATCGTAGCTCATTCTTGACTTGGTCCTCAGCTCTTTCTTCAAGGAGCATTGAGATGAAGAATAGAAACATGACAGCTGCCCCTTCGGCAGGTGCACCGATTATGAATGCTCCAACTGAAGCTGATGACATAAGGAAATGCATATCGAGATGGAGTTTCAGGAGACCGCGTATTCCCCGAGGAATGATGAACTGGCCTACTGAGAGAATTGAAACTAGAAACACACTATAGACGACAATCTGATTGTAACTGACCACATCAAGTATTATTCCAAGAATCAGCATCGATGCTGAAAGTACTGCAATTCTATACTTCGTCTTCTTTGCTGTAGGATGCTCGTGTGCAGTGGGTGTGACACAGATTGTACATGTGGAATCAGTTGCCTGCAACATGGTCCCTTGCCCTCTTCATGATGTCAGTTATGCATTCATCCTCAATACTGTAGAAGACTTGCTTTCCGTCTTGCCTAGATTTGACAAATCCCAGCATCTTCAATATACTCAGATGATGACTAACTCGACTTATTGGCATGTTTAGATTCCCTGCGATATCTGAAACACACAAGCTTTTTCGACTGGTGAGTGCTGATAGGACCTGAATACGTGAGTGATCGGATAACGCCTTGAATATACTAACGACCTGATCTAGCTCGTCATTGTTGAAACTAATCTCTGGACGTGCTTTTTTTGCAGTAGACATCACTTACACCAATCATTTCAATGATTCTTCAAATGTTAAAATATCATACAAGCCATCTTTTAAAGTATCCCGTTGAGGAAAGCACAAAGAAGTATCATCTACACAAGTAACCTATATCTGGATACTCTTGGTTTTTCAGTAGTGCAAGACAATCTAGAGTCATCTCCAGGCGGAAAGCAATTTGACGGGTCAGCAGAATAGGAATGCCACAAACCTCCAAGATGAGTACTTCGGAATGGTCATGCTGGCAAATGACGGAATCATCATTGTACAAGATGATAGAATCGTCATGGCAAACCCTGCTTTCCTCGAAATGATGGAATATGACTTTGCAAGTCTAGAGGGTCAGCCCATTACTGACCTATTAGAACCAACGATGACTCATCAGTTCTCTGAGGTTCAAGAAGGCTTTCGCTGGGGACAGAGTCGGCGTCCTCCATTCAGAGCACGGTTCACAAAGAGGGATGGAACAGCTGTCCATGTAGAAATAAGTACATCTGATTTTGCTCTTTCACGAAAACCAGCAGTGATGGGGATCATCAGGAATATCACACATCAGGTTGAACTTGAGAATGCCATTGATATCTCAGAAAAGCGATACAAAGAGCTGTTTGACTCATCACCAATTGCCTATTTCTCAATAAGCCTGATGGGTAATATCTTGCAAGTCAACAGAGCTGCTACTCGATTGTTAGGATATAATGAAGAAGACATGCTTAGACGGAACTTCTTGTCATTTCTTCCAGATGAGAGTGGAAAGGAGATTGGTTCTCAGATGCTCTCGGAGGCTGCAAATGGTAAGAGTGTGGAAGACATTGAGATACAGATGAAGACTTTGGACGGTCGATCAACTTGGGTGAGCGTGACTGCAAATCTCTTGGAATATCCAGATCAGACGTCGAATATTGCTCTTATAGCTCTAGATATTGATCGAAGAAAGAACGCAGAAGCGAGGGAAAGGATAGAACGCGAAAGAGCAAATTTGTACCTAGAGGTGATGACTCACGACCTCAACAATGTCAATCAGAGTCTATTGTTCTCGACTGGGCTCTTGGAGAACTCAAGTGACATCCCCGAGCAATACCGTCCCTTGTTGCATGAATCGAGCTGGAATGTTCGGCGAGCAGCTCGGATGGTAGCGAACCTGAGGTTTCTCTTTAGATTGGCAAATGATCCTCCAACTAGGACCAAGGTTGATCTTAGTGAGTACCTAGAATCCGCTATAGCAAATGTCAAGGCAGACTTTCCTTGGAAAAAGCTTGACTTGACAACAAACATCGAGCGAGATTCATTTGAAGTGGCAGGACATGAGTATCTTGAACAGGTTTGGTTCAACATCATCCATAATTCAATGACATTTGATGAGAGCGACACTGTAGTTCTTGAGATTAATGCAGAGATCATAGAAGAAGTGAAGATGGTACGAATTGAGTTTATTGACCACGGACCTGGTGTGCCTGATAGTGCAAAGGAATTCATCTTCAGGAGGACAGGAAGTCCCGATGAGCAAATTGTAGGCAGAGGTCTGGGTTTGACTCTTGCTGATAGGATAATCAGGAACATTGGTGGCAAGATACGAGTAGAAGACAGAGTCAAGGGTGACTACTCTCAAGGGGCTCGATTTGTCGTAATGCTTCCTCTTTGGATTGAGGTATCTGAGCTTCAATGTGGAAGAAAGACCTGTATCACGTTCTATAAGTCAAACCACTGCGTCTTTTGTGACCCTGCAATGGAGATTCTTATAGCTGTTCTTGATTCCCTCGGAGTCCCTCGGAGTATGTTGGAGACAATTAATGTTGATGACCCTGATGTCGAAGTTTCAGCTGAGGAGCTTCCAATGTTGCCTTATGTCAAGATATGCGACGAAGAACTGACAGGCTTCATCTCGGAGAGCTCAATTCGGAGTTCTGTCATGAATCTAATGATGACACATTGTTATCCTGACTTCTCCTAAGATTAAAGAATGCTATAAAAAGAGGAAGTGAGGGGTAAACCCCTCAAATCTGTCTAGAAGAACATCACTTTGTCGTGTTTGAGAGTTTCATCGATCATTGTGGCAGCGCCAGCAATCTCGATTCTTGGGTCTCGGAGGTCTTCCTGACTGATACCTCTGAACTCAACAGAGTTTGAGCACACCTGAATCTTTCCGCCAGCCTCAAGGAAGGCGTCAATCAAATCAGGAAGTGGAGGAAAACCAGGGGCTTTGACCTTCTCAGCCATACCTTTCTTCATCAGCATGACACCATCCATCATTAGGAAGATGTTGGCATCAACATCCTGTGCTTGCGCGGTGGTGCCTGTGACGAATGGACCGTAGCATCGCTCAGCTGCTTCAGGACCCCATTGACCGATTATGTATAGACTAGGCATCTTTTATCAACTCCATTTACATTATTGCTAAATCGACATAGTAGAGTACAAGTCCAAGCAGTAGGAACAACGTGACCAACAAGTTGGTGTTGTGAGAGCTGTGGAACGGACCGCCCTGCATTGTCTTCATTAGAATTGGAACAACTGTTGCGAATTGCATCAGTGTGGCCAATAGTATCAGTATGAAATCTACAAGTATGAGTATGTGAAGCAGGTCAAACATGACTGGGGCAACTGGTGGAAAGAAGATACCAACCACCAAGACACCAATGCTCACCATCATGCCAAGCATTAGCATCATGACCTGGTTCATCAGATAATAGCCCATCCTCCTAGCCAACATGAAGCCTGAGAACATCACGCTCACGTTTAACGCGAAAAGGATGAACAGAATTAGTTGGAACAGTGCCATTTTGTTCACCTATTATTAATTTAAACTGTCAAATAACAATAGATAAATATGTCGAAAAGGAACATTCTTCAGAGACCGCGGTTAGAGCTTGTAACCAGTAGTCTTTTGACATGAACGATTACGAACAAACTGTCGGTATGGAAACGGATAAAACCGCACAATATTCGAAAAAAAGGCGATTGAATTATGACAGAGCATCAAGTAGCAAGGGAATTCGATGCAAGTGGACTCAGATGTCCAATGCCCATTTTGAAGACCAAGAAAGAGATTCAGGAGATCAACATTGGTGAGATCTTGAAGGTCATCGCCACTGATGTTGGCACAAAAAAGGACTTTCCTGCCTGGTCCTCCAGGACTGGCAATGAAATCCTAGAACTCGTCGAAGAAGGCGATAGACTTGTTTGGTATATCAAACGAGTGAAGTAAGACCATACTCTTCTCCAGGGAGCTTCAATGGTGAAGCCCCCATGGATTTCTGGCCAGTGGGAAAAAAGTCACTGACCAATTTATTTTGACTACTTAGACTCTTTATCTGTGGTAGCCATGTTGCCCAAGGCGTCCTTCATGAGACCCTTGACATCAAAACCCATCATCCGAGCCATAAGCATCATTGGAAGGAGTACATTACCAAACACCTGGAATGCCTGCGCTCCTCCAGCTCCCTCTTCACCCTCTGCTCCAGCTCCACCACCAAACAGTGTGACATCGCCGATGTCTATCTGCTTATAGATTTCAGGCAATATTTGCAGAAAGTCTCTGGCGAAGGCCTGTGGTGAGTAGTCTCTAGCGGCCTCAAGTGTCTTCTTAATACCTTGTGCTTGAGCGCTCGTGACCTTCAGGATCTGTCCAGCCTCAGCCTCGGCGACCATGCTGATTTTGTCTGCTTCAGCCTTTGCTTCTTGGACAATCCGTTGAGCTTGTACTTCGACCTCTTCTTTGATCTTACGCTGCTTCTCAGCCTCAGCTG
>JAEORX010000105.1 GCA_016840685.1 Candidatus Thorarchaeota archaeon | reverse complement strand
TGTTGACTACATGGATATGGACCACGATGTTCCAATACTCACTCCAAGCCACTTGTGTAATTGGACTGTGGAACACTATGACATCATTTGGACAGGTAGTCGATACAGCGTCACAATTCACACCTTCGAAAGTGATGCTCTGAAATCGTATCACTTAGTGTTTGTTTTTTCTTCTGGAACAGAATATGAAGCAGCCACATTCAACCTTACGGTCATAATTCGAACAATAAAAACAGAGCTTCGTTTCACATCACCGGTTCAAGATACAACCTCAGATGGAGAAATCAACATCTCGGTGTATTTTGGTGATCGCGATCATCTTCAAGGAATAGCATCATCTTTTGTCCTATGCACCGTCTGGAACGCAACTCACGAATTGGCAATTTACTGGGAAAACGACACCATCAATGGCGATGGACATTACATCATTTCAATTGCAGCCTCTCAGTTTGGAGGTATTGGAGTTCAGCAACTTACTGTCTATTTCAACTGGACTGGAAGCATACAAAAGTACGAGAACAAACAGCTATCTGTAGCTGTTGAGATTGTTGGAGCAGACACAGAACTGACATTGATTGAAGCAGCACTTCCGTCCCCATGCCTTGATTACATGGTCTATACATTCCTATATTCAGATGCATCTGGAAGTGGAATAACAAATGACACATCCAATGTGGCAATAAACGTAGATTTCGTTGGAGTCACAGTTGATATCTCGCAGGTGGATATCTGGGAAATTGATAGAAGTGGGAGACCAGGCGAATATTCTATTGGATTCAATAATTCAATACTTAAAGGAACTGGTATCTTTTCTATGAGGGTTTTCATTAACTGGTCTGCTGGGATTTATCCGTTTTATACTAACAGAGCAGATTTAATCTCCGTGAGGGTACTTCCAAGAACTGCAGTACTCTCAGTCATACCCCCCACCAGTATTCCATTTGGTGAGAACGCTACATTCTCATTTACGTATGAAGACACCACAGGAGGCACCTCCAGTCCTATATCATATAATGCCCTAGCGATGACAATGTCATTGAATGTGCCAGACTTCACGATGACATATAGCGCACTGGAAGGATTGTATACAGTTTCATTCAACACAAGTCAGTTAGGTGCCCCATTAGGACTGAGATCGCTGATACTAAGTCTTACCTGGAGTGGATTGCCATTCTACTCAAATGTCACTGGACGAGTCATAGAAATAACGCTGACTGAACGACAGACAATTCTAACTTATCCCACTCCTCCGGCAACACCGTATGGTAACAATGTTACTTTTAGTGTTACATATATTGACATTGCAGGCTCAGACTCAAAAGCTGTCTTAGGAACCATCATTGAGATTTATAATGGCCCAATAGAAATTCCTTCCAGTTATGTCCACATAATGCATCTAGGCTCAGGAGAATATCAAATCGAACTGAACACATCGTACTTCAGCCAACCGGGCCTCTTTTCAATCAGAATAGAAGTTTCATCAGCACAATTCTACTACCAATCCAGAAATGCAACAAAATACCTTGAAGTCAGATTTCGAGATACATTGTTGACTGCCGAACCTGTTGGTTCTGTTCCTTACGGTTCTTCATTTAGTATTGTTCTACATTATCAGGATATTGATTCTCTCCTACCGGTGAGAAATGATACTGGGGTAGTAACTAGTTTGGAGGTTTTGAATGGAACCAGTTGGCAATTTACTTGTTTATGGCGACCTTCGCTACAGAATTATCTCCTAACAGTTGAAACCTACAACCAAGCACTTGAGTTGGGACAGACCTATTATCTTTGGTTGAATTTCAGCTCAGAATATGCAATCCCATTCTACCAATGGGAGGACGTTCTAGTACCGTTCCAGATGCGTGAGAGAGACACCAACTTAGTCTTGATATCAGCACCGTCACAGACGCACTATCAGGATTACGCTAACTTCACAATAGTATTCAGAGATGTATTAACATCTTCAGGAGTCACTGGCAGTGCAATTTCCCTCCATTTCGGAGTAGAGCTTCTTCAGCCCTCAGTAGACTACACAATCAACGAGGTGAGTGCTGGCCAGTACACGATTTCAGTAGACACAGCAGTTTTTGGAATTACAGGAAGTCACACACTGCAAGTGATCGCTGACTGGTCTGCTGGACCACCATATTACCGCGACGCACAAAGAAACGTTGTTGTTTCTGTTACCGAGCGACCAACAAACATTGAGATAATATTTCCACCAAGCAAGACTTGGTACCTCGACAACATGACATTAGATTTTGCTTTCATAGATATGTCTACAGGTAACAAAGTAGTTGTAGTACTTAGTGACATCAGTGTATATAGCGGCCTTGCACTTCTTGCATATGGCGAATATGTCATTCAACCAATTGGTTCGATATACAGGCTTCAGATTAACTCCACAGTAATTAATGCGAACCTAGTGACCAATTGGAACATTACAATTCAAATTGATTGGACTGCTGGAGAACCGTATTATAAAGAAGATACAACATCTGTCTTTGTCAGCACTGTGGGAAGGATTGGGACAGTTGAGTTGAGCCAAGTTGAGGAAACACCCTTTGGAGATATCATGAACATTAGCTTGTTATACACCGATCAGAGGACCGGAAGACCAATTGAAGGTGCGACCATTGCTCTTGATTGCTTTGAGGTGCCTGGTCTGACTGAGGGAGTCGATTATTGGGTGCAAATTGGAACCGGAGTTGATACAGGCATTTATCGTATTCTTGTAAGCACTGCTTCACTGGGAAGCCTTGGAGTCTATACATTTGAAATTCAAGTACAGTGGAGTCCATTAGTAAGTCCCTACTACAGCAGTGCTATTGTATCAGGAGTCCAGGGTCCAGTACGTGCAATTCAGACATCCGTTTCAGGTGATTTGCCATCACCCTCAGTTGTAGCATTCTATGAAGACCTATTCTTTTTGATTCAATTTACAGATACGGACCATGGATTGCCGATAAATGGTGCTGAGGGACAGATTTCTCTGAAATATGAGTCTACAGGACTAGCACCTTCAACTTGGTCTGTTCAAGCACTGGGTAGCGGACAATACAACATTACATTGAGTATGATGGATTCCTTGAGTGTTGGATTACAAACCTTAACAATAACGATTAATCGAACATTATACCAAGTGGCTCAGACATCGGTTGTGTTTGGGCTACGAAACAGAGTTGCTGGATTATCTGCAGTCGTTGCTCCGACCAATTATGCCGGATACGCAACATCAGTCATGATATTCCTCATCGATTATGATGCTAACGACAGCCCTCTACCAGGTGCCACTCTAATCTTGACATGGGGAGATTCATCATCATATGTTGATCTGGGAGATGGCAGCTATAATATATCACTTCAGACGAGTAATCTGAATTTTGGCTCAAAAATCTTAACCGTTCAGGCGAACCTCCCGCGCTATTCAATTGCTTCGCTGAATGTGAAAATTAACCTTCTTGAAGTCCCGTCTGAGTTAATTGTTACTTGGAGTGGTCCACTGGGTACGACCGAAATCTATTGGGGCGAACCTCTTACCATATTTGCAGCAATCAATGATACTCTGAGGAACCAGATAGTTCCAGTAGCGACCATAGAATATGACTGGATTGGTGGAACAGGTTCATTTCTGCCATCGGGAGTACCTGGAAACTTCACTACTGTTCTTGATACTAGCTTGGGTACAATCTCTGACACAATAATGGTCCGGATTGACGGTAGTGCACCAAACTACAAGAATGCATTCTATCAGCTAGTTTTCCGACTCTTGCCACGGTCAATGGAGGTCATCCCAGGAAGTTATGTCTTCACAGTTTCCTATGGAGATGTTGCACAAGTGGTCGTCAAACTAGAAGATACACTTGATGGAACTCCTGTTACTGAGGCAGATCTAAAGGCGCGATGGGACTATGATAGCAATCTTACACTGGTTGAGATACCCAGCGAACCTGGATATTATAGACTTTCAATACCGACAGGAACAGTTGGTTTTGGTAGCTACGAGATTCACATAGATGCTTCAAAACAAAACTATGGCAATTCATCAGCAACACTGATTATGGCAATATCACAAATCCAAATGGTTGTTTGGCTCGACAATACCACAGCAGCCTATGAATACACTTCGGTCTACTGGTCAGAGATTGCCAGGATTGGAGTCTATGTTCTTGCACCAGCCCTGAACGCATCATACCCATTCTCCACAGGGTTGGATGGTCTGATCGTAACATGGAACTCACCAGAACTTGGTGCAAATGGCACATTAGTTAATGGATTCTTGGTTGGTGGACCAGGGTACTATTATTATGACTTTAACACTAGCAGGGGAATTTCAGCACTGTATACATTCGTCATCTCAGCTAACCCGCCTGATGATGATTATGAGAGAGCTGACAATTCTACATCGATATTTGTGAGAAATCTAGAGGCAAGCATTCAATCACCAGGCGCGCCTGAAGTCGTGTGGGGATGGACAGGCCTAGTAAATGTAACCTATTATGATAGTTTTCATGCACAAGGTGTACAAGCAGACTTCTCTGAATTTTCATGGGCAGGTGGATATGGTAGTGCTGTCCATCTGGGCGAAGGCGTTTATGGCATTCCTATTGATTCAGCAAAACTCAGACCAGGAACTTATACTATCACGATTGAATTCCGTAAGGCAAACTATGAGGATGTAGAAATAACAATTAGAATCCACATCGCACCAGTCCCGACTGAAATAGCAATTCTTCTCCCAGAACTTTATCGAATAGGTGACACATGGACGAACCTGCAAGTCCCCTATGGAGATATACTTCCAGTTATCCTAATGTACAACGACACAAATGGTGCCGGAGGAATTCCTGGGGCGGCATTCAACAATTCGGTATATACTGGACCGGGCGTCTATGAAAACCCTCTAAACCTAACAAACCATGGAAATGGTAATTATTCCTTTATCTTCAATACATTCGACTGGAATCTACTAGATAGGGTTTCGTTTCAGGTAAGATTCATGCTTGAGAATTATACAACAGCAGTCTTTGTATTCGAGATAACCATTATCAGAGTCCAAACGCATCTCGACATCGTAGGACCATCGGTGATACCACTTCATTGGGGAATGAACACCACCTTCTGGGTGTATTATTCAGATGCTTGGCCAGGACACGCTGGTGAAGGTATTACTGACGCGACTATAGAAATTGAGTATGGACAGGAGGGATCAAGATATGCTACTGTTGAATACGTTGGTCCTGATTTAAGTCGCCCGGGGTACTATCAATTCAGAATCATCGCATCTGTAATATCAGGAGTCACAGATATTACAATTCATCTCAACAAGACCTACTACGATGAAGACGAGGTGTCTCTCTCAATTTCTGTAAGTCCGTCTGAGGAGGATATTTTGAGGGTGAACGCAATCACCTATGGTGGAGCTCTTATTATCATCCTAATTCTTGGTTCTCTTGTGTGGGTGCGCATTCTTCGAGTACCAAAGATAGTTCGAATATTGAGTGGTCAGATTCGACAAGTAAGAAGAGGAAAAGTACCAAAGCCGGCTAAAGGCGTTAAATCAAGACAGGGACTCGTTGCAGAATTATTCAATGAAATCTATGAACCTCTTGAATTGAAAAGAAAAGCATCTCAAATGCCTCCAGAACCAATTATCATTGAGGTCCCCGAAATTGATGAGCTGATTGTAGACCTCTCAATCCTGACTGGGATGACTCAACAAGAGCTTGATGATTTCAGATTTGAGATATCAAAGATGAAGATGAGTCAACAGACCAGTTTCGTTAGAGAGGTGATTAAGCAAGAAGTCATCAGAGTTGCAGGCGTCCAGAATAAACCTCTTGATCAGGTCATGGAAGAGGTAGTAGAGGAGAGAAGGAGAAGAATTGGTGGAGTTGCAAAACCAACTATAACAGAGGTCTATGAAGTAGCAGAAGAAGAAGCCGAAGGTGTGGAGCCAGAAGAGGAAGGAATCGACTTTGAATACCGGATGAGAGAATTTGAGCTTGAGGAGATGGCGTCGGAGCTTGAAAAACGCGGAATTCCAAAACATGAGATCGAGTCGTTCATCTCTCAAGCTCGAGAGTTGCCAAAAGATATAGTCGAGATGCTTCTTCAGAGCTTTCAACCTAGAGAGAAGGTTCAGATAGATGAAGAAGAAATCGAATATCTCTCTGAAGAAGAGATTGAGAATCTCCGCTCTGAACTGGTCAAGCGAAAGGCTAGTGAGCGTGAGATTGAAACGATTATTGAACAAGCAAAGAGCCTTCCTAGAGACCTCGCGCTTGAGTTCTTCAAACGTCCTGAGAAGACACCCAAGAAGAAACGAGCTACGAAGATCGGGACTCTATCGAAGAAAGAACTTGAAGATTTGAGAAAAGAATTGGTTGGAAAAGGCGTACCAGATGTTGAGATCAAATCGATTATTGCACAAGCTGAAACAGTACCGAAGGATAGAATTGAAGAGTTCTTGAAATCGATTGAAGATCAAGAGCACAAAGACTTGCATGAAGATATCGAGTTCGAAGACAGACTCAGTGAGTTTGAGGTTGAGGAACTTCGCGCAGAACTTGTTAAACGAGGTCTTCCAGAGGAGGAGATTGAATCAATCGTGAAGCAAGCAAAGAATCTCCCCAGTGCTTTGATAGAAGACCTTCTGAAGAGTATTGATGCGGACTTGGAAAAGAAGTAGGTTTGTCTACTTCTTTAAGACTAGAATCCATTCACCCATCATGCGTTCGGGTCTAGGGATTCGAATGAAGTGACGAATCAATTTAGAAAAGAAACATCGTTCAAGTTCGAAACCAATGGCAGATGTGGCAACTTCAGAGAGTATTTTGTCAGATGGGACCTCAACACCTCGAATGAGATTATTCCCAATTGCTATACAATAACGACTCCCTGGTTTTAGAACTCGATACATCTCGTCAAGCTGCAATTTCATGTCTTCAAAGAACTTATAGACAATAAACGATCGCCTCGGGTCCTGATTGAATATCTTCTCAAGAATAGGGTCCAATGTTTCAAAACCAGAAATTTTCAGGTCGCTATATTCAGTCTTATAGACCGTTTCAGTACCGATATATTTTCTCTTCACCTGGGACAGAGGTCCGTCATCAAAGAAGCCAAGCCAATACATCTCCAACTGGTGGGTACGCGTATAATCAACCGCGTTGATATATGGAGGAGAGGTCAAAGCTAGGTCTATTGACTCGTCATCAAGACCAGTATCAAGGGCTGTACCCCTAGGAAGTCGGATATCTTTAATGGAAAGGGATTTTGCAACTTCATAAAACTCGGACATAGAACTACACTGATGTAGCAGGGTTTCGGAAAATCTTGTATATGTGTCACCAACCAAGATTGTTTTGACAACATTCTTCCTGAGTACAGTTCTTGTACAGTGAGGGTCTGCATTTGACATATCCCTAACGATAGACGAGAGTATGACTCGGAAGAATTGGTTGATTCTACGCCATTCAGGGGAGTCCATATTTCTTAAGAGCAGAATCTCAATGCTATCATGGATAATTGCCAACTCTCTTAGGACAAACGAGCGAAACCATTTGTCTCGATAGTGAAACTCGGGTATTTGGGGATTATAGTCCACTCTAGCATCAAGTGTGTGGATTTGTTCTAACAATGCTTGCGCAGATGTGGTCAACATATTTGGTTCTAGAGGAGTTGTTTTGACCTTTGTAATCAGACGTGCAATTGGGTCTATATCTATTCCAATTCCAATCCGGTCATTCAGCATAGCCTCCAGAACAACAGTCCCACTCCCGCACATCGGATCAAGAACAATGTCACCGAACCTAGAATACTTGCGAACTAGATATCTAGGTAGTTCAGGAAAGAACTTAGCAGGAAACTTGTGGATTCCATGGGTCAAATAGGATTGGTCATTGCTTTTGATAAGAATCCGACTCTGATTCGGAATATCGAAACTCGGATCTATGTCCCCCTCAATCTCAATTGTGTCATGCAGTTCATCTTCAGAGTCTTTTTGATCACCTATTGATGTTGACATGTCCACGATTCAGACCGCCTTGGGACCAGCTGCTATTGATTGACTCAAGGAAATCCTTGAGACCCTCATAGGTTAAATACTAGTAGCTTTTGCAGATTATAGCCCTATGATGGGTCATGTACGTAGAAGGAGAGAAATGACTAGATGGCAGATTTGAAGAAGATTGGAGACCTATTGGTTCTCCTTGGTGCAATAATTGGAATTATCCAAGGTATTCTATGGCTAATTCCAGGCGGAACCACATTCAGCTTCGTGACCTTTTTGGGAGGTGTACTTGGTTCACTCGTACTTGGTATCCTTGCAATTCTGTTCTCACTTATCGCATTAGTGAACAGCGGATTCCTTAAGATCAAGGCGTTGGACTTTGGAAAGACAAACAAGTTCATCGTGATTCTCATCATTGGGATACTAATGGTTCTGTTCGCAAGTGACATTGGTGGCATACTTGTCATCCTAGGTGCCATTTTCTGGGTTTTATAAAGGAGTTCTACTCATCTCTAAACGGAAATTCTTAGAGATGAGTCATTCCTTTTTTTAGACTGATTCTTTGATCGCTCTGTCAAGTCTTTCCACCGCATCATCCAGGTTGTCCTGTGTGATGACATAGCTCGGTGTGAATCGTATGACATTCTGTCCAGCTCCAAGAATCCATAGCTTCTGCTTCTGAACTGCGTTTTTCACGATACTGTCCCGAAGTTTTGGTGCCTTCTCTTTGGACTTCTTATCCTTGACAAACTCTATACCAACCATTAGACCAATTCCACGAACATCGCCGACCTCTTCATATTTGTCCTTGAGTTCATTGAGTCGTTTCATGAGATAAGTCCCATTTTCTGCATTCTTCCTAAGATAGTCACCATCCTCCATTGTTTTGATGAGCCAAAGGGAGAGAAGGGACATTTTTGGTTCTGCAGAGAAGGTTTCTGAATGACGGGAACCTCCAGTGAACATGGGAGCTGGACCAATCGAAGCGCCCATCGGGTAGCCACCTCCTATCGCCTTTCCCATGGCGATGTAGTCAGGCACAACCCCATGGTTCTCGATGGCGCACCACTTTCCAGTCCGACCCATTCCAGCCTGGACCTCATCAGACATGAAGTAGGCTCCTACCTCCCGCGTCAGATCATACACACCCTTGACAGCTTTTGAGGCAGGTACAATGAGTCCGCCCTCTCCACAGATAGGTTCCATCACTGTGACTGCAATATCATTACCCTCTACCTGCAGTGCATATCTGAGGGCTTCGACACACTCGACACTACAATCCTCTGGGTTTGTACCGTATGGACAACGGTAGCAATATGGATAGAAGACACGTATCACGTCGAGACCCTGGGGGAACCCAGACTTGTGTTTGGAGTTGGATGAGGTGAGCGCAAGAGCATACCCTGTGCGGCCATGGAAAGCCGGTCTGAAGCCCACAACTCTTCGTTTCCCTGTGAGATCGATTGCAGACTTTAAACAACCCTCTACAGCCCGACCTCCAGAAGTCGTGAAGACAACACGTTTCTTGTGATTCCCGGGTGTGATACCAGCGACACGCTCAGCAAGTAGTGTCTGGGGGATGGCATCAAAATCCATTCCAGGAAGTTCCCTAACAACATCGTTGATACTAGCTTCAAATTCGATGTCTGGTTTATACCGAAGACCTAGTGCCCGTACTGCTACTCCACCAGTGACATCTAGATACTCTGTTCCTTCAACATCGAATAACCTGACACCTTCACCAACTGTATGGTCAAGACATCCATAGACGTCGCGATCTTGAGTCGTAAGCGCGAGAGCTTCTGCCGCTCTTCTCTTCCAATATTCATTTGTCATCATCTTTTTGTCAATGTCAAAACCAAGATCTTTCAGAATCTGTATGTGTTTGTCGTCCATGACATCAGCCTTCTATGGATTGAACGGTCGTTGGGAGTAAATGCCCCATTATCTAATTTCCGATGTGGGCGAAGAGAAATTCTAGTTCTATTTTCTAAATAGAAGGAGAAGTCCGCCTAAAAGAATCATCAAACCTGCAAGTGTATAGAGACTTCTAAGCCACGCTATTGGATCAAAAGTGATTGCAGGATATGACACAATCAAGATTATGATTATCCCAAAAAGACTTAGGAGCGCTCCAGACTTCTGAACTTTCCACGA
>JAEORX010000104.1 GCA_016840685.1 Candidatus Thorarchaeota archaeon | reverse complement strand
AACCAGAATCAATGCCAGCAGCGGCTACAAAACCTACGCCACAACCAACAACCACAACGTCGCCCCCACCAAGACCACAAACGACCACTCCACCTCCTAGACCTCCAACCTCAGCTGCAGCTCCAAAGGTTTCCTCTGGGGAGATTGAAGCAATGATCAGGGAGCTCGAAACTGTAGAGCCACCTGAGGGATACCAGAGAGAATTATTGATTGTCTATAATGAGCTCTTTACAGTCGCAGAACACAAGATTGCTGTATTTGGACAGGAAAAGATTGAACGTAAGTTTGAAAAAGTGAAGGACCCACCTGAAGGGACCTTCATGGCTGAGGGATTCATACCCCGTGTCATCGTCAAGGATGGAAGAGTCTTGGGTATTGAGCTACTCAAAGGAACTCCTGATGCAATTCTCAGCCCAATTAAGGCGGAGATGAAGGAACGTCTTGGCGACCTTATTAGTTTCTTCAGATCAGAGTTGGAGGAACCACCTGAAGCGGACTCGAAGAAGAAAGCAAAAGGTAAGAAGCTAATTGCTAAGTGAAAATGAATAACTAAAATCGCATGAAAAGAGGAAAATAAAATGTCATCTCATCTTGATCCTGCAAAGGAAAAGGAACTTGTTGAGCTGTTAATGGGGCTCACGAATTATGCTGACCTTGATGCAATAGCTGTTGTGAGTAAACAGGGAGTCAAACTTGCTTATTTTGCGACAGAAGACTCTGAAGCAGACCCAGATCTCATGGCTGCAGTAAGCGCCGCACTCTTGATGACCGGAGATATGGCTGCAAGTAAACTCGACCTAAGTGACCTCTACGAAGTAGTCGTTCGTGGCAAGGATGGCTTTGTAGTTCTCTCTCATGCTGGTGAGTTTTTGTTGATGGGCTCTGCTAAAGACCTGACTTCAATGGGCCTTGCTGTGACTCAGATGAGAAAATATGCAAAAGAGGTTGGCGAACTCCTAGGTCAGTAACTAGACTCAACAAGACATGTCTGTACGGGATAGTCATATTACAGGTCTTCATTAATAATTGTCTTAGAGTATGTGTTGGTTGTCATTGACTTGAAGGGCATTATTGTATTTGATGAAGCAGGCATTCGACAGGCTTCAGTTGGTCTTGAAGATATTCGGCTTAATCAAGAGTTATTTGGTTCATTTATGTCAGCAATTCAAAACTATGCCCGGAGATCAATTGGCAGTGAAATGAGAGGTCTGACATATAGCACTGTCAGATTAATGATGGGGAGAGCTGGTGAAAACTATGTTGTGACACTTCATTCTGTAGATGACCCCGATGCAGAGTGGAATCATAGTGCAACAGTTCGTGTGGTTGAAGGAGATGGATTCAGACTTAACAACCAATACCTAGAGATACTGAGAGAACTTCTGACTGAAGAACGGTTGTCTGTTGATGAAGTAGCAACTCTAGCTACAATCAAGCGCAACAATAGATTTGATGCCTAGTTTAATTATTACCAGACCTATCAATAATACTGCTTAATAGGATGACATATCTTAACGCAGCTGGGTATCATATGGAAGCGGCTGGGATAGTTGTCCTCGGTATATTCATCATAGTTCTTCTCATAATCTTGAGTGAAAGAGTAAATGATACAGCTGCAGCTCTCTTAGGATTTGGATTTGCTGCGATGGTAGTCTATTTCATGCAGGGCATACCTTTTGTTGAGTTCGCAGGGACCATTGGATGGGACATCATTCTATTTGTTGCATCCATGATGATCATTGTGTCAGTGACCGCCTCTTCGGGTCTTTTTCAGTATGTTGCGCTAATACTAGCAGAAAGAACTGCAGGAAATCCCAAGCGGGTCTTCATATACTTCCTTATCCTAGTGTATTTCATATCGCTATTCTTTGATCCATTGCCAACAATGCTTATTGTGAGTGCATTCACTGTTCAGGTCTGCAATGCTATCGATGTTGACTTCAGGCCATATCTAATGAGTGAAGCAGTTGTAGCTTGTGTAGCATCCTTCCCAAGTCCGATTGGGTCTATCACAAACCTTGTGATAGTATTTCTAGCCGAGATAAACACAGGAATTATGTTTCTGTCATTGCTTCCTCTGTCAGTAATCCTCTTTCTGACAACACTCTTTTACATGATGAGAAAATTCGAAGACAAGCTCGATGATACTATTGAAAGAGATCTTACGGATATGTTTGCGGTGGATCCAAACATAACTATTCGTTCCAGGTTTGATTTACTAGCAGCATGTATTGGAATGGTTGTTCTCATCTTGGGAATTATAATTCTCCCTGAACAATCTGCCATGGTTGCACTTATTGTTGCTGCAGCACTACTTATCCCAACGAGAGATAGAGCTCGAGATTTATTCAGAAGACTATCTTGGGATTCTGTCTTCTTTCTTGCTGGAATGATGGGAATTGTTCAAGCTCTAGTAGCAACAGGAGTGATACAAGATCTAGCAGGAGGACTCCAGGGGATTGCAGAAACAAACGAATTCCTCGCCATTTTTGCGATGATTCTAATTCCAGGAGGCTTGATGGCACCAGTGGATGCAAAAGCCGTAGGCATTCTGATGGCTCCCGCTGCCAAGCAATTGACTGCAGTGAATCCAATGATTCCAATCTCGTTGACCCTTGGAACCAATGCTGGAGGTTATGTGGTACCCTTTGGCGATGCTCCAAACATTGTCGTTGTATCAGTGTGTCAAGAAAACCTGAAACCCCTCAGTTGGACGGAATTCAACAAGACAGTGATCCCTCTTGGTATTCTACATCTAGTCATCTCGACCATATATTGTGCAATCGTCAGTCTTCTGTTTTAACAACAGGAGATAGTAGTTTCATACTATTCCTTAAAGTTGGCACCAGTAGGAAGACTGCGAGCGTAGTCGTAGACAAACCAAGCACCTACTGCTATTGTTGAAAAAACAAGACCAAGGGTAACTAGAGTGGCAAGGAAAGAGTATGGATAGTAATAGGAATATTGACCATATTTCACCAGCCTAACTCTATAGACATCCAGAACTGGGATATCAGCAACATCATCATGGTCAATATCAGTGATACATTGAGCTCTCCCCAAGATACCAGCATAAAGGTACTGCTTGTTACCGGTCTGTACATCGACAAGGTAGATTTCGTCTATATTTTCTAGTTGAGAATATTCGAAAGCCATGACTGTGATCAAGTCTGGTCTTGAGTCCCCATCAAAGTCCCAAAGAAGATCATTATTGCGATCATAGGGAGTCCAAAGCAGTCGCGGATATGCTTGACTTGTCCAAATGATTCGTCCATAGGAATCCATCAAATAGAGCTCCCAAGAAGGAGTCATCCGAAGAACTTCGTAGAGTGTGTCATTGTTAAAATCATATATGATAATAGTGCAGTTGTCATACCACGTTTTGTTCCTCCACTCACTCCATGGAGACCTATAGCCAATGGCTTCGCCCATAGAATTGACTATGAACTCTGATATGTTAGTACCATCATCCGTAGTTACATAGTAGAATCCCAGCTTTTCATCTCCAAAGAAATTCGCCATCTCAAGGGTCAATGCAACCCCGGTGGAATTTGTCGTTAATCCGACCCCTGTTGTCAAGAGCGAAAACTGAGCAATGGAATTACTATCACCATCGAGTACAACACACTCCAAAGTGGCGGGTATCGTTACATTACTCCTTTTTGAAGCTACAAGATCTTTCTGCCCGTCCTGATCATAGTCTCCAGAGCCATACAAAGTCCAGGTTGTGTTGGCATCACTGTCAATACTCCATCTAAGGGTAGAGTCAGACTCCAGCACCTCTATTCCATTCACAAGCCCAAGACATACCTCATCAATATAATCAGAATCTAAGTCTGCAAGAATAGGTTCTCGGTCTGCAAGATCGCCCTGCCACTGCCACATGACTGATCCATCATTATTCAGAGCGACTAATGATGTTTCGTTGATGTTTGCAAGTCGATATCGAACTAGAAGCTCTGAATATATGTCAGAATCGAACTGTCCAGTCTGTACACTTAATTGCGTAACATTTCCCCCGGGGAAGTAGGACCACAAGAGAGAACCCCTATCTATGACATCTATCCACCAGTTCTCAATTGTATAAAATACTACTACGATCTCTTCAACTTCATTGCCAGTGAAGTCAGCCGCCGTCAAGTCAGTGGCGACACCATCTCCAGAATAACTCCATATGTCTATGATATCATAATCTGATGTATATCCCTCGAATTGTCGAAAGTTTTCGATTCTGATGAACTTCGTAGACAGGTCAAAGGTCCCCTCTCCTACCACGCAGATTTCACCATATGCATTCTCAGCAATACCATAATAGACATTAGTTACTTGGGAGTAGAATGTTGAACTGGCGCCCCAACTCCCGTATGTCTGGAATATCTCGCCACCCAAAGTAGTTTTCCCAACAACGGACACACTGTCATCATTTGTGCACAGAAGGTCATAACCCCAAAATGAACCACCAATAAACTCCTCTGGGTCAAGAAGTAGTTCATCGACTAGTGATCCATTGGTATCAAATTCGATATAACGAGCTGCCCAACCAGGTCGAGAGTAGTAGCCAGTTATCAAAACATTACCATCCGAACGAAGTCCTAATGCATAGGCTGAATCATCCAAACTGTAACCCCAGAATTGTGTACACCTCACTGAACCATTTGACTCTATAGCAACAAACATCATGTCGTAGTCAGCTATCTCATTCTCCTGTCCAGTCCCTGCCAAGTAGATGACTTTCGTGGGTGTGACACTGATATCTGATGCATTCTGATTACCATCCGCCACCAAGATTGTTTCTGAGAGGGTATTTCCATCTTCATCGAAAGAAACAACGAAGATGTCTTTAGATGAAGTGACAATGTCTTCTGAAGACCCGCATATGTAAATCTCTCCACCAGGACCAAGACACATCCCTTGAGCCCTATCTTCTCCTAAACCTCCCCAAGTCTGACTCCAGATGAGGGTCCCGGCTTGATTATATTTAGAGATAAATGCATCAGCCTCACCGACACTCCCGCTTGTCGTATAGCCTGCTATGTAGATTGAATTCGTATCATCAATGACCACAGCATTAGCACATTCGGAACCAACACCGCCCCAGCTCGTATTCCAAATTTGTTGGCCTAGTGCACTGTATTGCAGGAGTATGGCATCATCACCACTTGCACCTGCTACATAAAGAAGATTATTCTCAGAAACAGCAATGTCATATCCTGTGTCATTGTCTAACGTGTCCCAGATCGCCTTCCATCCAACATCATCCGCAATCCACACAACTGAGGTTTGAAAATGATTGGGTGCTACGAAATCAACTGCGTTAGTATCCAATACAATCAATGATCCGAACATAAGGAGGATAAGTGATAACAGAACTAGTTCAGAAGACAGTCTTCGCACTATGTTTCATCCTCCTCTTTATTTGATGAAAGAACGACATCTGGCAGTCTTATCTCGTGTCTGAATGCCTTTTGAAATAGCCATACTGGAAGTCCAAGCATGGCAAGAATGGTACCTATACCAATAGGATACCCAGAGAGCAAAGACCCAATCAGGAAGAAGGCGGCATAAAGAAATGGAAGTAAGAGAAGCTTGGTCGTTTTTCTACTACTGGATTTGGACTCGGGAGATAGAAGTTGTGAAAGCAATCCCACAAGAGGAGCCCAGAGCATCACAAGGGACAGTAGACCAAGAAAGATCCACTCTCCAAATGAAATGACAGTTAATGTAATGCCACCCTGAATGGTAATAACTCGAACTGGCAAAACGGGAAAATATGAGATGAGCTCCTCACCCCACTGAGAGTACTGAACCCATGGAAACAAGAAGGAACTCAGTAGCAGAATGAGTGGGACAAATCGATGATCAAATATCACAGCCTTCCGGTCAATTTGAGCTGTCTTGACAAACCATCTTTTCATCACAAGGAGAATCATAAGAACTACAAGCCCGATGTCTGTAATCTGACCAAGATTCAGCAAGAGCCCAAAGATGTTCAGTGTGAGGGGACTACTGAAAGAAACCTTCTGATTGTGACCACCTGATAGCTCAGCAGAAGCTCGTAGCCACCATTCGTTGAATCTGATATGAATGTCAACGTCGCCTTCAATAGGAGGGAGATAGAAATGATCTGGCCATGGCTTGTACCCAGATGGTGTTGTTAGAATATAATGATAGTCTCCTGTCTTGTACACATCAATTGCATAAAATGGGAGTGGGACATTACTCTTAATGTCGAGTCTGAAAGTCCTCATCTTCAGTTGTAAACTGAGCATCTCCTCAGAAGCAATCTCGAAGGGGACTATCTGATCATCAATCACAGGACCTGCATCATTACCATAGTCAAACCAGCCAGCAGTTGAGGAATATTGGCCCTGAGGGAGAAAAACTGTGTAATTTGCTCTCAGCAGTTTTATAGCGGGACTGCCATACTTTCCGGTTCTATTCAGGACTATGACTGGAGGATTACTCATATATCTTGTTAGGTAACTGCTGTGCAATGACTCGCCTGTAGTCGCAATGGCATCAATTGTCACGGGATAGAGAGGTTTGTCGGATATACATTTGATGACCGTTTCTTTGACGACTAGAGTCGCAGAGGGTGTTCCACGGATGACTATGCTCATACTAACCTTTGAGAGCCAACAAGGGGATATGGTCTTGAGTAGAGCTATAGGCGTCGAGAGAGATAGGTTCAATGTTTCTCCTGCATTCAGCCTGCTAGTAATTGAACTCGTATAGAGGTCTACCCATGATATTTCTATGCTTTGAACTACAAACTCAATGCTCAATGTTACATTACAAGATCCCGCAATCCCATCAAGAACTGCGATAAAGTACAATTCCTCGACATCAGGAATAGAAATACTGGTTGTTGTGCTACATGAGAAAAAGCCCGGATTAGCAATCGCACTAGAAATACTGATAGCATAACCATCCTCATTTGAGCTGGTTGTGGCATCTGCGTAATAGCTCCCTGTATCCCAAAGAGACGAGCCATCATCAGGTGTTGAGTTAAGGAGCAGAGTCTCGTTTAGTCCAACGTATGGCATTACATCAATCTCAAAGCCATTAGTCCAATCAATTTCTTCTCCCTGAGTTATTTGAATAGAAGCCCCAATTGAATAGGGGATGTTCCAGAGTGGGACAAAAAGCAGCAGAATGATCCAGAAGGTGACGAAAATATGCAAATCTATGCCTGAAGTATCAGGAGTGCTATCCTGCTTCCTTAATCTATTTACTGTGGCAGCAAACCAAGAGTGATGCGTAAGACCTGGTGGAACCCTGCAAGCATCAGTCACCTTGTTCTTTTCATCTTCTTTTATTCGACCCATCCCATCTTCCTCATTATTGCTTTAAACAACATAGAAGCTGCCTGCGATATGTTGACATCACTTGGAAACTCCAGTTTCCACTCCCTAGCCAGACCACGAATTGTCTTTTCACAGATTGACTTCTCAGGGCAACTACCACAATCACCTTCATGATCAAACCACACCTGAACTCCAAACTGTGGTGAGTAAGTGATGTAGGATGTTGATTGATATCCTGGGCAGTAGCCAACAGCAAACCCAAATTTTGAACTCGAATGCTCAATGGAGATTCTATTTATCGTTGCAGCATTCTTCAGAAGCTTCGATATCCTCTGCTCTGCGACCCTCTGAGCCTTGCTGACATAGGGTCTTGAAACCTTCATCTGTTTGGCAATGTCAGAGGGGCTTATGTCTTGCCTCCGCTTCAGCCATATTCTTCCCTGTTGCTTTGTTGGATATCGAAAATATGTGTGCATATCCCAGACCACAGAATCTGTTAACCAACTATAGGCAACTATTTGAAAGGATATAAAGTTAACCAAGTATTGGCAACTCGAAAATAATGGTACTGCAGGCGAAACTGACATGCCTTCATTCTAATTTTGGATTTTTTACACATTTCATGTGCAACTGTAACGAGTCGTATGTCTAGAAAAAGCATAATTGCAACTGAATTATCGATTACTTCCACGGTGGTGTTTGTGTGGTCAGAAATCTTCATCTAGACTTCCTATTCAAGAAAGAAGGCACAAGAATCGAACCTGAGTCAGAAGGCGTGTGCCTGGCTGCGGCGCTTGCAGCTGCCGATTCTCAGAAAAAACAAGGTGCCCGGATTGTTAGGTTGAGTCGGATTTCTCTGCCATTCTGGATTGTTCAAACTTCGCCAATAAAATCGATTGTTCTATCTGCAAGTAGTAGTATGAGGAAAGAATTTCATTTCACCGATATGAAGGGAGCGGGAGAAGTAAAGAGAATAATTAGTTCAGATTTGTCTCAAGCGACAGACATCCCACATGTCACCTCGAAGGTACAACCATACATTGAGAGCTCTGATAGTCAAACAGCGGATATTGCCAATCTGGTTGAGCCGGGACTCATCAAGGCAATTGGTAATTATATTCAAGTTTCAGAGCCTACAGCAGAACCCAACAGAGTTGAAATCATAACTGACTCAGCTACTGCTCTCAAGAGATCAGAAGACTTCAAGAAGATTTCAGATACAGCAAAGATGCGCATAGATTCTGCTGAAGCATTGAAGAAATTGATCAATGAGAGTTTGAATGCTCAAAGTGCAATCTTAGATAACCTCACCAACTTGGAAATGGAGCGGGGAAGCGAACGAGTCAGAATGATGGAAGAGAGAACGAAACAGGAAATCGCTAAACTCACGAAAGAGAAGGATGACAGGCTCTATGATTTACGCGAGAAGCATAAAATGAATCTAAGAGCAATGACCGCTGGCTTCTCTAGAGCCATCAATGACCTCGAGCAGTTCTTCAATGAAATTGTCGAGGAAATAAGAAAAGCTCGGTCTCAAATTGGACAAAAGGAAGCGGATACTGAAGGTGCAATCTCGGTATATAGCAACCTAGTAAGCTCGCTGAAAGGTAGTATGGCTAAAAGTCAACAGCCTATCGATATGATGGACATGAAAAAGACGGATTTGCAGAAACGAATTGCTGAAGCTCAATCAAGATACGAATCAGACAAGATGAAGGCTGAATCTCTGCTTGAAACTGAAATTCAAGAGCGGAGAAAAAGGATTGATGCAACAAGAAGCGAAATGAAGCAAAAGTCGAAGGAACTGGATGACCTCAGGATACAGGTGAACACTGCAATAAACAAGACCGAACAGTCAATCGAGAACAGGGTCTTAACATTTCAGCAGGAATTCCTTGATCTAATGAATTGGACACTAGATAATAATTCAGTCAATGACCTTGCTCCTTTGACACTTCTCGATATACACATCTTTGTAGCTAAATACGACGACCAAACCCAACGGGTACTTACTCCTTGTTACTTACCTGAAGGGAGTCTTCTGACGATGGGAAGTGGGAACACCCTAAGCAATGAATTCGATGCGGCGATTAGATCTTCTATGGATAACTGGTTGAAGAATGACCGATTGTTCAAGGAGAATTTCGATAGTGCATGTGTGAAGGGGAATATGCTCTTAGCTCCGGAGACTGAACATCTATTGGTTGAGGGGCTAGAGGACCTATTGCGGAGAAGACTCCTGCAACGTGATGACATAGAGAGATTGCTTACTCTTTGGAGTAGATATTCAGGAAAATGTCCCAAGTGTGGAGTAGTGGTTGAGGTAGGCGCACAGTTCTGTCAGAAGTGTGGCACAGAGTTGACCAAATAAGCTTTATCTCAAATGCTGATTGAAGCACCTTTCGTCACATCCTGCATCCTAATACTTATACAACACCATTTCGCGTTTATTTATAGTTACTAGAAGGAAATGCAATTTGGATATTGTTGTGTTATTATTAGCAGGATTGGTTGGATTAGGTGCTGGTCTAGCAAGTGGGCTTTTTGGAATTGGTGGAGGGTCCATTAGAATACCTTTGCTAAATCTGATTGGATTCTCGCTTATTGCGGCTTACGGAATTAATCTCATCGCACTGCCATTTTCAAGTTTTATTGGAGCCATGTCCCAGAGAAAAAACATAGATCTTCGCCTCGGAGCCTATATGGTTCTAGGAGGAGCTTTAGGCACAATCATTGGGACACTGATGGTCTTTGATTTAGCGGCGTCTGCGCTTCTTCTGGCAATCATTTTCCTTTTTGTTTCTATCATCTCTGTTGTCGCAATGAATTTACATCGCATAGCTCCAAGATTGTCAGAACAGCTTTCACCGTCATTCAACAAATTAGTTACAGGAACACTAGTTTTCAATACACTCACTGGCATGCGAGGAGGTAGTGAAGGGTCTTTGTTTGTTCCCTTGCAGAGATTGCTCAATGTTGAGATGCACAAAGCAATA
>JAEORX010000103.1 GCA_016840685.1 Candidatus Thorarchaeota archaeon | reverse complement strand
TCATCAAGAATCTGATTAGCTATCGTGACGTTCTCTGGGAAGTCTGTGTCAGAGTTGTAGAGGCTCGGGAAGAAGATTTCTGGAATGGCTGCTGTTGTTGCAGTTCCAAATCCAAGTCTACCAATGTTGATGAGTCCAGTTCTATCAATGGCATATGCCATCGCCCTTCTGACATCGATATCATCGAGACCCGGAACTGTGAGATTAAAGCCCCACACATAGTCCCACTGAGATGCAACTCCAGTTACTAGCTGGAGCTCAGGGGAGTTCAAGATCTCGTTAACATATGCACCAAAGACCTCGTAGCGCTCAGTGTCAGCTGTACCCTGCCTCATGGCAAGAATCCTTGCATCCTGTCCAATCACAACATCGATTCTTACTCTCTCGATGTTTGGTATTTGACCAACATGTGGATTAGTTGGTCCCCACCAGTCATCGAATCGTTCAAGCTCTGTGTACTCATCTGGTACTCGCTCGACATACTTGAATGGTCCAGAACCAATGTGCGCTGTCACATTGTCTTCATCATCCCATCGAGGATCTTCAGCATTGATACCATCCCAGATGTGCTGTGGGAGAATGTAAATCTGTCCCAGATTATGAAGAGCGAATGAGAACAGCTGATCAAACACACAAGTCACTGTGTTTCCAGAGGCAGTTGCAGAAACTAGACTCTGCATGATTGCCCACCAGTTGCCAATTGTTTCTGGTGCATCTCGGACATACTCAAAGGTGAACGCAACATCCTCAGCCGTCAAAGGCTCGCCATCGTGCCATGTCGCACCTTCTCTTATATCGAACGTGATTGTGAGACCATCTGTTGAAACTGAATAGTCTTCAGCTAACCACGGGATTAGATCTAGATCGTCGTCTGTTGATAATAGCGTGTCATAAACCAGCATGTCATACCAGTGAGATCTCTCACTCCGCCACGTTAGCGGATTGAGCTCACCGATGTCTGACCCGTAGGCCATGACAAAGAGCATCTCTGCGTCGCCTTGAGCGGCCACAGGAATGCCAATTGCTGGGAAGAATAAGAACATCGCTATGACGACGTAACTAAGTTTACGTTTGGTATTCAAATTCTCTATCCTCCAATCTTAGGAAAAAGTGTAATTACTTTCCGAATTAAAATAAGCTGATTGGACTCCTTTAAGCATTTCGAACTACGCGCTACAATTCTCTATGTGCTAAATCTCTATCGTTTAGAAATAGTTGTTTCTAAAGGCATGAAGTTTATTTCCTGAAACTTTTTTCAATCAGCTCTTTATATTCTGGGTAGAGATCACAGATTCTTTTCAATGCAAGTCCTGACTTTTGAGCATCACGAAGAGATGATGCACCAGGTGTTTCCAAAAAGAGAATTCTCGACATTTTATTTGAAACATCACAATATTTGGCAACTATTGTTTTCACGAACACGCGTTCACCCGTATCGACACCAGTTACAATCTCCTTAGGTGAGCAGTTCATTATCAATGAGGATGCTATAACGAAGGAATGAATATCTCTTCTCTCCTCCAATAACTTCGCCTCGCGTTTCAAACCGTAAGGTGTTCGAGGTACTATGAGAGCTATGGCTGAGAGTGGATCGGCTTGGATGTTTCGAAGTCGTGGTTTTAGTTCATCATCAAGTTCTTGCCCCTTCCAGCGCATTAAGACTAACTCATCGACCACTTCCTGTACTGCATCTACATTGTCAATGAAGGGAATATCTACCAAATCCTCTGACTCTTTGACTTGTAGAATAGCATAGCGGGGTCTCCATAGGAGAAACCTATGATCGCTATCATTTATCATCGATGCCAGTTCTTCATCAATGAAGGAACTTCTCACCTTTTTCTCAAATCCACTTGGGTTTTCTAATTTCCAAGATATCCTTCTAAATGGACGTTCAACAATTTGAATGCCATCCAGAATTTCAAGTTCCCTCTTCTTCAGTATGCCTTCTCTTCGAATCTGCCTCTCAAAGAACTCCTTCAATTCATCAGTAGTATATTCTGGAGCTTCAAAGACCTTCAATGAGAACTCATCCTTTTGGGTTAGAGTCAATAGACTCGCTCTCTGATAAGCAGTTCGTTGAGTACAACAAAGGGAGGATATATCTCGATGATTCGATGCCCATAGACTTGTGGTTTGAATGTATGAATCTGTGACCAATTTCATTGATGATAAACTAGACATGTCGATTGAATCTCTGAAGGCACTCTGCCGGATACCCTCTGTGGCTGCTAAGAATGAGGGTCTTGAAGTAGCTGCAGGGCTTGTAGAAATGATGCTTCAAGACGCTGGCCTTCACACTGAAATACATCCGACCTCAGGAGCACCAGTCGTGACGGGTTGGCTTGATGTTGGAGCAAAGAGAACCCTCCTATTCTATGATCACTATGATGTCCAACCTGCTGAGCCCTTTGACCTTTGGGACTCACCCCCCTTCGACCCAGAAATCAGAGATGGGCGGCTCTACGGAAGAGGCGTTGCTGACAACAAGGGTGACACTGTATCAAGGATATGGGTTCTACAGGCTTTCAAAGAGACCCGTACCGATTTGCCCGTGAATATCAAGTTCGTTGTGGAGGGGGAGGAGGAAATCGGGAGTGTGCACCTCCCTGAATACACAGAGAAAAACACGGATTTCATCACAGCTGATGGTGGGATTTGGGAGTTTGGGGGGGCAGGGATAGATGGGAAGCAAGAGGCATGGCTAGGTCTAAAGGGCATTCTCTTCGTGGAGCTTGAGGTTGAACAGCTCTCAAGAAACATGCACTCAAGCACAGCCTGTATCCTCCCATCAGCTGCAAGTCGACTAATCTGGGCTCTGGACTCCTTGAAAGACCAGTCAAGTAGGATTTTGATAGATGGATTCTATGATGATATCAAACCCCTCAGCCAATCAGAGCTCGAGGCGATTAAAAAGATCGATATGCATGAGGAACAACTCAAAGAAGTATATGGTATCGAGGAGTATCTAAATGGACTAACAGGAGATGACCTAAAACAAGCATATTATGGAGATCCCACATGCAATATCTGCGGCCTGACCAGTGGCTATCAGGGAAAAGGCTCGATGACTGTTCTCCCTGCAAAGGCATCCTGCAAGATTGACTTCAGACTTGTAGAAGGAATGCATTCTGATGACATATACAGAAAGTTGAGGACGCATCTGAATAACAAGGGATTCGGTGATGTCCAGATTCCCAAACATGACGGATATCCTGCAGCCAAAACTCCTGTTGACCATCCCTTTGTGAAACTGGTAGAGAGGGCAAACCAACGTATCTTTGGAGAGATGATCATACATCCAACAAGTCCGGGTTCTGGACCTCTCTACCTCTTTAACGAACATGTGCCCATGGTTTCGATAGGGTGTGGAGACTATGAGTCAAAAGCGCACTCTCCTAATGAGAGCATCATTATTGAGAATTTCCGACTGACAATGCACAGGTTAGTTGCACTCATTGATGAGATGAGTAGGTGGTAACATCCATCACCAAACTGATTATGGGAGTGGAGGTCTGATTCTGACATCCTTCTCCCATTCTACATTGTAGGAGTAGGTGACTTTTATCTCAGCACCTGCATCAATCTTAGTTTCCCATTCTATGACTCCCAGCTCCATCTTCCTTGGGGGGACGCTCGGATCAAGTAACTCAACGGTGATTTTCTCAGAATTACTATGAGGGATGACATCAACCACTCTTATTGTGATGTTTCGTTTTGAAAAATTCTTTAGCTCCAGTGCATACTTGTATCCTCTTTTCTGCTTTCCACGGGTGATTCCAGCCTTTTCGGTGTCCTTCTCAATCAGTTTCTTCTCTGCTTTCATATCATAGGCAACTCTGGTCCCGAGTCTGAATTTCTCTCTAGGTGCCTGCAGACTAAGATATGTTTCACCAATGAAGTCGCCAGCGGCATAGACCTTTACATTCCCCGGTAGGAGAACAGCATCACCATTTGTGATCTCGTCTTGGGCCACTACTTCAGCCATGGCTGAGGCATTCCAGTAATACAGTCTCCGTGAATCGAACTCCTCAAGTGTCAAGGTGACTGGATGCGGGTCATTGTCTGCAGGGATAGAAACCTCTCCAGGCACCTTATAGACGGTGATTCCACCGAGGGTTTCAGAGGTTTCTGCATAGTCCTCAATGATATCAGGCATTGCCTCCTCTTCTGCCTCCATCAGCATCATCTCATCTGCGTCAGCAGCCATTGCTTTCTCTTTCTTCATCATAGCCTTCGGTGATGGTGCCATCCTTGAGGCTACTACGCCCAAGTCTCGAGGCGAATAGACATCAATATAAAACGGATTTGGCTGTACTGCTTCAACTGGTTGAGCTGAAGCTGTGGAAACTGTAAGATCTATCATGTCCCAATCTTCAAGAGTCTGGTTCTTCACGACTGCGATTCTCTTGACTGACGATCTTTCATCTCCGATGTCCACATCATACGTTGGTTGCCAAGCTGCCATCCGTAACTGATAGGTGATTTCTAGCTCGAGAGGAGTACTCTCCCTCACATCTAGACTAACATAAACCTCATTCACTGTTTCAGTTCTTCTCTGTCCCTGAATCCTATTGATGTTGTTCTGGACTGCGGATATCTCAGTGTCAATCTTCTCGAGTTCATTCTCTAATTCCCGTGTTGTCTGCTTTGATTCTCGGAGCAAATCTCCAGCTGTCTTGTCCATCTTAGTCATAAGGTCCATTGAAGACTCCCCAACTGAGAACCATTTGCCAAACTCAGAACTAAATTGATTCATTACAACGTTCAGTCTCTCTCCTCTGGTTTGTTGAAGTTGTATCCTGTCCTCGATGGCATCATGCTCCTTCTGAAGGGTTTTGAGCTTCTCATAGAGCTCTTTGACATCACCCTCTGGTTCATATGTTCTGGTGACTTGCTTCACATCAATCCCTCGAAGTACTGCCTTTCCCTTCCCTTTCACACGGAAGCTATCAGGTTCAGCGTACCGAGTGATACCTGAGATTTTGATTGTCTGTTCTCCAACAGTCAACTCAGTTTTTCCGTTCCGGACAATGCGAGCGCCATCTCGAAATACCGTTACTGCTGAAATCTGTGTCTTTATCTCTTTCATCTTTCAACCTCCTCAAGGTAGTGATGGACTTATCGTCACGTCCTTCTCCCAAAGCACCTCATAGGCATACTCGATTGTTTTTTTCTCGTTTGACTCAAGGCTCCTATGCCACTCGATAACCCCAAGCTCATGCTCCTTTGCGGCTAGCTTCTCCCAGTCTATCTTAACCTCAATCTGAGTACTCACACTGTGAGGTACTCTATCAAACACCTCAATCTCTATCTTCCGCTTTGAGAAGCTCTGTATTTCTAGCCTGTATTTGTATGATCTCCTGAGTTTACCACGAAGGACACCAGCCTTCTCCATCTCACGTTCAACAAGTTTCTTTTCTGCCTTCACATCATGTGCAACACGTGTACCGATCTTGAATTCCTCTCTTGGAGAAATTTGACCAATGGACGTTTCACCAATGTAATCTCCGTCAGAAAACACCTTCATCTTTCCAGGTAGAATGACGCTTTCATTGTTAACGACCTTATCTTGTGCTACAACCTCAGCCATACCTTCAGCATACCAGTAATGGACTGTTGATGACTCTAGGCCCTCTTCAATCAGAGTTACAGGGTGTTTTTCACTATCAGAGGGAATTGTCATCTTCTTTGGCAGCTCATAAACTGCAATCCCAGAAACTGTTTCAGCCGCCTCTGCAAACTCCTCCTCAATCTCTGGAGGCGGTGCTGGAGGTGCAAGCCCTGCTACTCCAGGCGCCATCGATGGTCTAGGAACTCCTTCTGCTGTTCTGGCTCTTCCATAATCCATCTTCACTGCACCTGGGTCATACGCAGTGATGAAAAATGGTTTGCCCTCGATAGCTTCTACAGGTCGTGCAGTTGCAGTAGAAATAGTGAGGTCTACTTCTGACCAGTCCTCATCTGTTTGATTGTTCACCATGGCTATTCTTCGAAGGTTTGCCATTGATGGTTTGAGATCCACATCATATCTTGGAGTCCATGATGCGCCTCTTGTCTGATAGGTCACATCCAATTCAATATTGGAGGCTGAAGTTACCTCTAAGGCCACTTCTACGTTGAAAGACGATACTGTCCTTCTCTCTGCATTGATGCGACCTATGTTATTCCTCAGTATCTGTATCTTGTCGTCTAACTCCTCAAGCTCCTGAGTCAATCTTCGGATCTCTTTTTGAATATCCTCTGCCAGCTTTGTTGATTTCTTGTCCATGTCTGTGAGTGATTTCATATCTCCCTCATTGGCCGCGTACACCAAACCGAAGTGATTTGTAAATTCTGTAACCATATTATTGACCTGGATCAATCTCTTTTGTTGGTACTCAATCTCATCTTGAATTTCTAATCGTGTCCTTCCGAGCTCCTTGAGTTCATCATAGAGAGGTTTGATGTCTGCTGAGGGTTCAAAAATCTCGGTAGCAGTCTGGACATCTATACTAGAGAGCTTTGCGGGTCCACGTCCCTTTACTCTAAAGCTGTCAGATTCAGCATTACTCGTAATGCCAATAATTATGAGCTTATGTGGTCCTGGTTCGAGCTTCACCTTTCCTGTTCTTGTCACTCGAGCAGCATCTCGGAATACTGTCACTTTGGATATTGCAGTCTGAAGAGTTGTCACGTCGTTTCTCCCTTCTCCTCGTTCAGCACCAGGCCATTTATTCTTTCGTGGAATAAGCTAGTAGGATTAATCACTTAGGTGCCATTGTCAATTGGTAGTTTGATTAGGAAACAACACCCTGATTGGTCATCTGACACAAGCTCAATGGACCCGTTCTCTGATTCTATGATGGTCTTAGTTAAATAAAGTCCTAATCCTTTTCCCTCTGGTCCAGTTGAGGTACCCTTCTCGAAAAGATTCTCTCTAATTGAGGGATCAATCCCTGGACCATCATCTTTGAAAATTACCTCGAGGTGTCTTTCTGACTGTGACATACTAATCTGAACGTTAGGATCATGTCCAGCATGCTGAGATGCATTACGGAGGAGATTCTCAAACGCTAGTGCTACAAGTCTCCCATATTTTGGTGGCTTCTGTCGAACTTCATCTGTAACATTAATCGATACGAGCATCCCCTTAAAGGCAATCTCTGCACGTTTTCCTATCTTCTCCAAGACTGTGACAAGGTCCGTATCAAGCTCAACATCAGTCATTGAGAAGATATGAAGGAGACTCCTCATCCTCTGCGCAGCTGCATAGGTCGACTCCAGAAAGGCCACTTGCCGTGGTTCTCCATTAGCCATCTGTGAGAGCTCAATTCCACCAAGTATCATCTGAAGATCGTTGCCAAGATCATGTCTAAGCAGGCTTGTGTATATCTCCAGTTCCTTTCTTCTGGACTCAAGAGCCTTGTTGCTTCTCTCTAAGCCTTTCGCATAATAATCTTGGTTCCAAGAGGTGAACATCAATAATACACCAATGGCGAAAAATACAGATACTGACTCGATTGCATCACCAATAAAGATGCCCGGATGTAGTATTGCTAGAACTATCAGAGCAAAAGACATGCCCCCTGTTAATAGAGCCTGTTCCCTAATCGAACTCAGCTGAGTAGCTAGGAGTACTGAAAGTACTGGCCAAGTTAAGATCTGAAATGCTAACCCACCCTTTGTCCATGCCTGCTGCAGTGTTATAGATACAAAAGGGATGCAAGCAGCACAGATTATCGCAAGAGCTGACGCCAATCTAATATGCGTCGTGCCACTCAGAAGATAGATACACACTGCGAAAACTGTCAGAACCGAATAGAAGGGTACTCCCTGTACTGGATCGCTCGTAATTTGAAGGATGGGAAACACACAGACTGCTGTGAAAAGTCCAGTTCTTAGAAATCTGGCTCTCCGTCTTTGTCCTCCCTCTTTGATTGCAGAAGCTGGCCTTGTGAGAGTTCTTGGAAGGTCGACTATTCTCTTGACTAAACCTCTCACCCTTTGCGGATTCTTTCGTGCATCCCTCAATGCCATATGCTCCGTCTATGTGCGAATATCCTGATCATCTTACCATCTGGTTTGCGCGTGCGTTTCGTGCCAAACTCCAGTGGAAGGCTTTGACGATCTTGAAATCCTGTTCTAGACATAATAGTCTAGACATCATTATTATTTATGCATATGTATTATAATATATCATATTAGATTAATTTATAATATAGTATGTTATTAATACGGTGTGCATACAATCCTAGTATAGGAGTATAATAGGATGAGCAGAGACAGTACGACGATGGCTGGTGATAATAGCATATCCTGGGGAGATGCGGGTCGATCAATGAATAGCGGAAACTCTCTCGCTTTCATGGAGATCAGACTTCGCTCCATTGGAAAAGCAATCGATGAGGTCAAGACAAAACGAGTACGTCTGGAACAGGCACTCCGACATGGTCATGTTCCTGAGTCTGAGTATGCCAGCTCACTCTTGAAACTAATAGTGGAAGGAAATACACTTTCCAAGGAGAAGGAAGAGCTAGCTGAGAGAGTAAAGCTACTAAGAAACAAGGGTCTGAGCCAAGGTTAGTTGTCATACAAGTGACAAGCAACCTGTCGTCCATTCCCTAGGTCTCGTAGCTCAGGCTCTTCATTTGGACATTTTTCAAAAGCCATCGGACATCGAGGATGAAACCTACATCCACTTGGCGGATTGATCGGACTCGGGATTTCACCTCTCGGAACCGCCTCTGCTTTCTTTGCTTTTGGATCTGGAATAGGGATTGCATTCATTAGACCTACAGCATATGGATGCAATGGATCTTCATAGATGCGGTCCCTATCAGCCACCTCAACTATCTTTCCAAGATACATTATTGCAATTCGATCACAGACATGTCTTGAGGTTGCAAGGTCATGGGAGATGAAGAGATAGGTGAGATCGAGTTCTCTCTTGAGGTCCATCATTAGATCAAGAATCTGTGCCTTGATTGAAACATCAACCATCGCAACTGGTTCATCAGTGACCACAAATTCTGGATTGAGAATTATTGCTCTTCCAAATACGACTCTCTGTTTTTGTCCTCCCGATAGTTGATGAGGGAGCCTGTTGTAGAAAGAGCTCGCTGGTGATAGACCGACACGCTCGAGTATCTCATCAGTGCGTCCTCTTCGTTCATCAGCAGAACCTATTCCTTGGAGTTTCAGGGCATCGCTAATGGCATCACCGATTTTGAGTCTAGGATTCAGTGAAGATGTAGGGTCTTGGAAGGTGAACTGGATGCGTCTTCGCATACGACGTAATTCCTTCCCTTTCATTGTGGCAATGTCCTTCCCGTTGTATATTATTTCACCTTCAGTGGGTCGGAGCAACCTGACACATAGTCTTCCAGTTGTTGTTTTGCCTGACCCACTTTCGCCAGCAAGTCCCAGAACCTCTCCCTTCTCAATCTCGAATGAGATGCCATCAACTGCTCTGACATAAGTGGCTTCCCGTGTCATCAATGATTCTACGATTCCTTTTGTCACTGAGAAATATTTCTTGACATTCCTTACTTCCACAAGTGCCATGTTGCTAGTCCCCCCTGAAAAGATGACAGGCTACAAGCCTCCCTCCATCAACAGTGATTAGGTCTGGGATGGTCGTCTTACAGATGTCCATGGCATGTGGACACCTAGGATTGTACATGCAACCTGGTATTGGATGTATCAGGTCTGGAGGTGCTCCAGGAATCCAGGATAGCTTTTTCTCAGGGTGTTGAACATCAGGGACTGATTCAAGGAGTGCTTTTGCATATGGATGGAGCGGGTCCTCGAATAATAATTCTGTTGGAGACTGTTCCATTATCCTCCCAGTGTACATTATCGCAATATCATCTGCAGTCTGAGCCAGGACACCTAGATTGTGCGTGATGAGAATCATTGTGAGGTTGAATAATTCCTTGAGCTCTGCTATCTCTTCGAGTATCTGTGCTTCGACAATCACATCAAGTGATGTTGTTGGTTCATCAGCTATCAATAGTTTCGGACGTAGAGCTAGTCCTAGTCCAATCATAACTCGTTGGCGCATTCCACCACTAAACTGATGGGGGTAGTCGGAAATTCTCTCTGGTGAGATTCCCAGACCATCTAATATTTCGTAAGCTCTTCCACGAATCTCTTCTTCCTCGATTTCAGGGTCATGGGCTTTCATTATCTCCTGGAAGTGTTTATCGACCTTGATCATTGGATTCAGAGAAGTCATTGGATCTTGGAAGATGTACGCAATCTCTTTTCCCCTTAATGCTCTTATTTCGTCTTCATTGAGGTCCAAGATGTTGATAATGCCCTTAGATATAACTCCCTTAGGA
>JAEORX010000102.1 GCA_016840685.1 Candidatus Thorarchaeota archaeon | reverse complement strand
GAAGGATCTTCTGAAACGGTTTGGTGAGAAGTATGCTGAGTATCGGAGGAGAACTCCTGCTGTGTTCCCCGGACTAAAACGCCATGCACCAAACTAGTCTAACCCTCAATGAGCCCCTTTTTACGAACAGTTTTATCCAGACTCTTGCGTTAGCTTGCCTTGAGGATATCCAGATTGACGCGTGCAATAGTAGAGGTTGAGATTCTCATCATAACAGATAGCAATGTTAATCGGGAAAGAGTGGTCGGAGAAGCTGGATTTGCTGCTCTAGCCAAGGTCAAGTATGATGATTCAAGTGAGTTCCAGTTTCTGTTCGATACAGCAGGTGGGACTCCTGCATTGGAGCACAATGTGAAGAAGGAACAGCTGGATGTTGACCTGTCACCAATTGAAATGATAGTTCTGAGTCATGGACACTGGGACCATGTGGCGGGAGTCCTGAAGGTCATTGACATGGTCGGGAAACCAGTTCCTGTACTGTGCCACCCAGATGCTCTCCTTCATAAAGTGTACATTGCTGAGGACGGATAGAGACATGAGATTGGAATCCATCCGTATTATAGTAGGGCTGATCTTGAAAGCAAGACCAAAATCATCCTCACTAGAGAGCCATACAAACTGGCAGATGGCGTCCTCACGACAGGAGAGGTGCCTAGAGAGAATGACTTTGAAAAAATCACTGGTCGTCTTCAGAAGATAGTGACAGTGAGAGATAGCAAGGATACTCCTGATTTGATAAAGGATGATTTGTCAGTCATCTTCCAACTGAAGGATGGTTCAGTCGCAATCCTCACAGGCTGCTGTCATGCAGGAATTGTGAACACTGTAAATCATGCAGTCAAGCTTATTGGCTCGTCCTCAGTCGTTGGAATAATTGGAGGGTTACATCTCCATGATGCATCAGGAGAGCGTCTTGAGAGTACCACAGAACATCTGAAGAAGTATCCATTCAGGACTCTTGCCCCCTGCCACTGCACAGGACTTCGGGGACGAGCCGCCGTGATGTATGCATTTGGCGAGATCTTTGAGGATATTGGATCTGGTTCTACTCTCAAGTTTACCAGTAAGTAGTGTTTCAGAGTTAGCTATGGGTTTGAGAGAGAATTCGGTCTTTCTCTTGTCTGAGTATCAGTCGACAATCATCAACTGATGTGTCAGTAAATGAACTCCATAAATCACTCAACATATCGCATGGATACAGGGAGCAGAGTGAACAAACTGCATGTCCATTTTGAGTTGCGCAATCTCTCACCGCACACTCAGCGCAGAAGGTATGTAATCTCTCACTGAAACAGCCATCACACAGAAGATCTTTTGCCTCATACCTTTCGTCTTCACTGGACCACCGTTCAGCCACTTCCTGGAGTTTCTCCATATCGTTAGACTGCGTTGCAAGATACGCTTGACATTTGGTGCATCTGATCCCACATGGGGCCACAATTCTCTCTTTCATGAGAAGTAACCCTAGGCAAAACTAGATTAGTTTTCTGCCATCATATGACGGTATCTCACAGAGAGAGGATGAGAATGTCTAAAGAGCCAATTCAAGACCAATGGCCAGAGGCGGGCACTTTCTGCTGGGGGTGTGGAAAGAACAACGAACACGGTCTCCAATTGAAGAGCTTCTGGGAGGACGAGGAAACAGTGGCAGTCTGGGAGCCTGAGAAACACCACATGGCATTCCCGGGGATTCTGAATGGAGGAATCATCGCGACTCTGATTGACTGTCATGGGACTGGAACAGCTAATGCATTTGCTCACAAGGCTGCAGGTGAAACGGAGATTCACTTCATGCATGTCACCAGTCAGATATCAGTCAAATATCTTCGTCCCACACCATTGGACAAACCAGTAACACTCCGGGCACGAGTTGCAGAAATGAAGGAGGACAAGATCAAGGTCGCATGTGATCTCTACTCTGGCGATGTAAAGTGTGCCATAGGTGAGGTTCATACTGTGCAGGTTGATACTGACAAATTTCTCAAGTTCTGAGAAGCAAAGACCTATTGGTCTTCAAGAGAACTCTCTCATCACTGGTGACAAATCGTGGAGGAAAACAGTGCTGAACTCACAGTAGGGGATAGAGCTTGGAAACCATCCAAGGCTGAACTTGCACTGTCTGTGTTTTTTGGGCTATTGTTCGTTGCTGAAATTATCGCATGTTTCTTTCTGTATTATGACTTCTATTCACTCAGTGTTTCCCTCTACTGTGGTTGGGCACTGCTCATTCTTGGATTATTGATGATGACATTTCCACGATATGAACTCTCAAAGAAAGGAGGTATTCCTGAGGGGAAAAGTTGGGTAAATACGACTACTGTTGTTGACTCAGGCATCTATGGTATCGTCAGACATCCCCTCTATGTGGGTTGGCTTGTAGACATCCTCGCATTGATGTTCATATCACAATACTGGATCACAATTATGCTGGGTGTTGTTCCATTTGCGAGTGTGGTCTACTACATATATCTGGAGGACAGGATCAATCACGACAAGTTTGGGCAACCATATGTAGAATACGCCGAAAGAGTTCCCATGATGAATTTCATTCTTGGGATTGCCAGACGTAGAAAGCAATCAGACTGAGTCTGTTTCTTGGACTATTTTGCTATTCTATATCGATTGGTAGTGACTTCCACCAGCCCATCAGAAACCAACCCGTTGATGATTGACTTGAGCTCGGAGTCCTCCACATCACAGTCAAGCAGAGATTTGAGCTCATCAAGCTCAACCTCATCCGCACATGTGAGAGCACGTATGACTGCCCCGCGGACCTGTCTTGAGGAACCCTCGTAACATTGCTGCTTTGTCACTGGAGAGATGCCTGTGGCTCCAGAGGTCAACACCAAGGATCCATAGTCCATGAGTGCGTTGTGCCAGTCACGAGACCTCCCTCTCAACAGAAGCTGGTCCGCAACTTCCTGAAGCTCCTTCTCGGTTATGCATTCATTGGCAAAGCCAGATGCAATGAGGATACGTCTGATGTTCGTGTCAATAGTGGCAAGGTCGTGATTGTAGGCAAAAATGAGTATAGACCGAGAGGTGTATGGGCCAATACCTCTCAGCTCTTGCAAGTCCTGAATGGTCTGTGGAAATTCCCTCTTCTGAACAATCGCCCTTGCAGCCTCTTTGAGCCAGAGGGCACGTCGGTTATATCCCAGACCACTCCAGACCAAGAGAAGCTGTCTTGTGTCCGCAGACGCCAGAGACTCAATTGTTGGAAACACATTCATGAACTCAATGTACTTGGGTACCACTCTGCTGACCTGTGTCTGTTGGAGCATGACCTCAGACACCAGGACATGATACGGACTGGGGTCTCTTCTCCAGGGCAGGTCTCTGGCATTCTCTGCCCACCAAGCCATGATTCTTTCCTGAAATGCCTTCACGGTTTCTGGATTTATTCCTGGAGTCAATACTGTTCAATCACCAGACTTCTTCGAGTAATCTCAGTGCGTTCTTGCCAGCAATCTTCGTTATCTCATCATCGGAGTAGCCATTCTTGACCATCCATCGAATGACATTGTGGACAGCCTCAGTCGGGTTCTCAAGCCCCTTCACATGAGTAGGCAGTTCTGCGACAGTGAGGTCCTCCTGCTGTCTGGGACGCGGATAGTGTCCCATTCCATCCTTCGTCATTAGTTCATCATAGAGCTTGTAGAGTCCAACATGATCACCATAGAGTGTGTCAGGTCCGCATCCAACATGGTCAATGCCCATGAGCTCAATGCAGTACTCCATATGCGCCATATACGTGTCAATTGATGGGACAGGGTTGTCCTTGGTCGCTGTGTATCCTGGAGCAGCCTCAATCCCAATGACACCACTAATCTCTGCCAGGCCCTGAAGCACATCGTCCGGGACCATCCGCTTGATGGGATGCACGGTCTTGGACCCAGCATGAGATATGATGACTGGTTTCTTACTTGACTCAATCGTGTCTCGAGCGGTCTGATCGCTCACGTGACTCACATCAATAAGCATTCCAAGCTTGTTCATCCTGATGACACAGTCGTAACCAAAGTCCGTGAGACCCCCATCACGCATCTCATCCAGTCCTGTGCCTAACGTGTTTGACTCACTGTACACCAGCCCCATCTGCCTAACCCCTAGACCATAGAGGACATCGATTCGGTCAACCTCATTCTCGATACAGGTTGATGATTCCATTGCTGCAACCCATGCAAGTCTGCCTGTTTCGAACGCATAATGGATGTCCCTCACAGTCCTGCAGTGGATGACAAAGTCTTGGTGTGCGATGTCGCACAGTCGCTGCCCCAGGTCGTGGATTGTGTCAGTCCATTTCCACCCATGTTTGGATGTGGTGTTCGCTGAGCCGTTCATCATATTGTCAAAGACACAGTCTACCCCCGATCTACTCAGAGCCTCATATGCCATGAAGTCCCGCCCCTCTCTGTTCAGAACCAAGGACTGACTCGGGTCTGCAGTATAGTGTACAGGATGCTCATGAAGGTCAATGATGATGTTTTTCTCGATGATCTCTTCCACTCGCTCCTCTTCAGCCTTTGACAGGGGGACCAGGTAAGACCAGTCCTTTGGTGTCGCTTCTCTGAACTTGAACTCCTTATAGTCAATTCCAGGTGTGAGATACTCATATGCCTTGTAACCTGAGTACTTCTTTCCTCTTCCCAATCTGTTCATCTCCATTCTATTCTTTGAAAACTGTCCCCACGAGCTTCTTGAAGTCAGCAGCAGGGTAAGTCACTCGACTCTGCAGTATGCCCATGTCCACGAAACTCTCTGCCATCTTTATCGCTGCAGTCAATGGATTGATTATTGGAACTCCTACATCCCACTTTCTTGTGGCTGTCCGAAATGCCATTGACATGCAGCCGAGAACAACAGCTCCAGCCCCCTTCTCCTTGGCATTGTTGATTGCATTCGTGGTTTGTTCTATGACCAGAGTGGGATCGTCCCTCCACATCTCAACGACAGGCACCTCCACAAATTCAACCGAGGCTAATCGAGTGTTGAGCCCCATCCCCCTTGTACGAACGACAATGTCATCTGCTGCAGCAACGCCGCCTGCTTGCCTGGGTGAGATCACACTGAACCTGTCTGCCACCATGCAGGCGAGGTGATATGCTGACTCTGCTGGACCGATGACTGGGACATCCATAAGCTCTCGTGCAGCTGCTAATCCTGGGTCTCCTGCACAACCAATGATGATTGCATCATACTTGTTATCGTCACGAAGTCGAAACAGCCACTCCAACATCGGTCCAATCGACATATGGGCTTCAATCTCAGACTCAATAGACAATGGACCTTCTCCGACCTCTTCCACGGTGATACTTGTGCCAGATCTAGCCAACGAGTTTGTAACCACCTCGCGCCTCTTCACCTCGTCATCAGGCATTCCAGCTCCCGGGATAAGATAGAGCAGTTCCATTAGGCACACCTTCAACTGACATGTCTGCATACGGGTATTATACCCTTTCGAGTTGCGTAAGACTCTTCTAATATGATTAACACTGAGGTCTCATGCCAAGAGAAGTAGTACTTCGCACTCCTGAAGCACGATTTGAGAATCTTCCTGACTATTACTATTCACCCAACTATCTTGAGATAGATGGTCTGCGAATTCATTACATCGACGAGGGTCCAAAAGAGGCGCCTCCAATCCTCTTGATGCATGGAGAACCATCATGGAGCTACCTCTACAGAAAGATGATTCCACCACTTGTCGAATCTGGATATCGCACGATTGCCCCGGACCTCATGGGATTTGGAAAATCTGACAAACCATCTCATACTAGAAACTATAGCTATCAGAGACATGTGGACATTATGGTTGATTTTGTGAGACAACTGAACCTGAGGGACATCACATTATTCTGCCAAGACTGGGGAGGATTAATCGGTCTCCGTATAGTTGGAGAAGATTCAGATAGATTTGCCAGGATTATTGCAGCAAACACGGGTCTGCCTTCTGCGAAAGGTGTCAAGGCAAGGATTGGATATCCTCTCTTCAAGCTCAGAATCAGACGTCTGGGGAAAATAACACAAGCAGAATTCCAAAAGAATACCAATCTCATGACTTGGGTTGCATATTCGCAATCAGTTCCTGATCTTCAAATTGGTGACATTGTTCAATCTGCAACAGTGACCAATCTCTCCTCCGAGGTTGTGAGAGCCTATGATGCTCCTTTTCCGGATGCTTCATATAAAGCGGGTGCACGAATCTTCCCCTACTTGGTGCCCTCACAGCTGTCAGAGAATCAAAAGGTCTGGGATAATGTTCTGACAAAGTGGAAGAAACCGTTCCTCACAACATTCAGTGACAAGGATCCAATCACTAGAGGTGGTGAAAGATACTTTCAGAAGATGATTCCTGGTGCGCAGAACCGCAAGCATGTTACAATACAGAATGCCGGACACTTTCTTCAGGAAGACAAGAGTGAAGAGCTTTCCCAGGTTATCATAGATTTCTGCCAATCCTCATAAGACTGTAGTGTGGGTACTAAGTCAGTCGTGGGCATCATGCGGACAAGATGGAGGCTATAGCATCGTTTCCGTCCATTGTCAATAATTGGCATGCGATGGATCGAGTCCATAGGTTCTCAGAATGATGCAGACCGAGAGCCTCATTAAAAAAAGGACAAGCAGTCGAAAAAGGAGTGTGAATTGAGCAAAAACAAAACGGAGAGAATTCGTCAGAAGAATAATATACGTGAATTGAGATGAATTAAGAAGCACTGTGAGAGAGAGCACAGCTAGTGACATCCCAGATTTCATAAGGACCAACCAATGATTTCTTGTTGTGACTATCACCACAGTTGAGGAGTGAGTGCGTAATGCTTGTAAGGAGAGCGGAGCGTTTTGTGGCTATATCGCTCATGTTCATTCTTGTCACAATGATGACCATTCCGTTTGTACTACCCCTTGATAGTATGGATGAAACCTCTATAATTGATACAGACTCTAGATATCATGAGTATGTGCCGCAAGCAACTCCAGCTCCTGTTGGACTTGTTGCATATTGGGAGATGAATGAGAATGGGGGGTTATTGGCAAGAGACTCCGTTTCGTCTGCAAACGACGGACAGCTGAACGGCCCCGTTCAATGGGTCACAGCCGTTGCCCAATCAGGATTACAAATCAATGAGGGGGGTTGGGTGTACTGTGGACAGGATCCAGCGTTGTCCATTGTTGATGACCTGACCATTGAGGCGTGGATCAATATTGCTCAGTTTATTCCAGGGTACATCCATACCATTGTTGAGAATCACATCCAAAACGACCGTATTCCAAAGATATTCCATTTCGGTGTGCTTGAGGGGAGACTATACTATGATCGATACAACCCTGGGGGAGAAGCTCTATCCAGCAGATCAATCTCTGAGGGCGAGTGGCATCATGTTGCAGCAGTCGTTAGCAGGTCTGCAGGGACTGTCACCTTCTACATAGACGGTGCAGAAGAACAACCAATCTACTATAATGATGGTATCTATGGCACCAGTGGATTCGTTGTGATTGGAGCACAAGATCCCCTCATCACCAATCCTCCACAACAGTACTCCCTGCAGGGCCAGGTGGATGAGGTCGCCATTTGGAGGGCTTTATTGTCAGCTGACACGATACTCCAACATTACGAGAATGGACTGCGAGGGCTTGGCTACTTAGAAACCATACCGGAAAACACTCCTCCCGTGGCTCTCAATGATGCGTATGAAACTGATGAGGACACCATGCTGGACATCGGTGCACCTGGAGTCCTAGAAAATGATGACGATGTTGATTATGATCCTCTCACTGCAGGGATGGTGACTGGACCCATCCATGGTTCATTAGACCTGAGTCCAGATGGTGGCTTTCAATACACTCCAAGTCCTGATTGGTTTGGGATGGACTCGTTCACGTACCAGGCATTTGATGGGATTGAGTATAGCGGACTGGCTACAGTAACAATCACAGTCCTATCAGTGAATGACGTCCCAATGGCTGGCAATGATGACTATGTCACTGGGGAAGACATAGTTCTGATGGTGCCTTTTCCTGGTGTGCTTGGGAATGATATTGATCTTGACCAAGGGGAAACCCTTCAGGCAGTCTTGGTTACAGACACACAGTATGGCTCGCTGACACTCCACCCTGACGGTGGATTTGAGTACTTCCCTGACACTGACTGGAATGGAGTGGATCAGTTCGAGTATCAAGCAGTGGACAGCTTCGGTGCATACAGTCAGGTGGCATTTGTAACAATCACGGTCACTGCACTTAATGATGGACCATGGGCTATGGATGACTATTACATAGCCTTGGAGGATACAGAGCTGGTGGTTCCATCTGCTGGGTACTCGGGAGTCCTAGATAATGACATTGACATTGATGGAGACCCTCTTGTGGCATTGCTCGACACCTCGGTTTCATCTGGGTCACTGGTCCTCAATCCTGATGGGTCCTTTCTGTATACTCCAAATCCGGACTGGTCTGGAATAGACACCTTCACTTACCATGTGACAGATGGACAGCTAGACAGCAACATTGCCACTGTCACCATCACAGTGGAGCCTGTGAATGACCCACCAACAGTGATGGATGATGCCTTCAGTATGGAGGAGGACACAACACTAGACATCCTAGCATCGCAACTATTGAGCAATGATGAGGATATAGAGGGTGATGTACTACAGATAATGATAACAAACGATCCATCAGATGGCACACTCGTCCAAAACCCTGATGGGAGCTTTACCTACATCCCGGATGCGGATTGGTCTGGGGTCGACCAGTTTGAGTATCAGGTGTTCGATGGGACCGATTATAGTGGGGCTGCAGTGGTCACAATCACAGTTGTGTCTGTGAATGACGCACCATGGGCTATGGGTGAGTCCTACTTCACTGACCAGGACACCCAGCTCCTTGTCCCCTCTGCAGGGTTTGCAGGGGTTTTAGAGAACGACTATGACATTGATGGCGACCCTCTTGTGGCGGATCTTGTGGCTCCGACTTCCCATGGCCTACTCACACTCTATCTTGACGGCGCCTTTGTGTATACACCCGACCCTGGATGGTCTGGAGTTGACACCTTCGAATATCGTGCCTTTGATGGTCTTGCCTATAGTAATGCAGTCCTCGTCACCATTGAGGTGATACCAGCTGTGGATGATGATGAAACAGGACCCATCATCACAATAACATATCTGGGCGACTCAACCGATGGCGATTCAGGACTTTGGACTATAACAGTGGAGGACCCCGAGAGTGGAATAGACTGGATAACTGTGGAGATAGATGGGGTCCTAGTCGGAACATCTGCTGGAAACTATATCGTCCCAAATACACTTGGCCTTCACACTATTAGGGTGAATGCGACCAATGCTGACCTGGACACAGGTCCTGATGATCAGGAGTTCAGTACACGCTCCTCTGGAGTAACGATTGTCGATGATGACACAACAGCTCCGGAGATCACAATTGTCTATACAGGGGATGCTACAGACACCAACCCCGGCTATTGGACAATTTCTGTGATTGACTCTGAGAGTGGAGTCGGTCAGGTTACAGTGGAGATTGATGGTGTCTGGGTTGGTGACACTCCAGGTGATTATGATGTTCCCTCCTCATTGGGCACTCACACCATTCATGTGATCGCACTCAATGCAGACTTGGACAGGGATGTTGCAGACCAAGAACAGAACACTGCAAGGGACTCAGTCACAATAAGTTCACCCACACCAACATTCGGACGAGTATTGGGCGTTGGCTGGATTGAGGACTCGGAAGGAAGCAAAGGGCACTTCATGTTCTATGTGGCACATACAAGATGTCGTGGACCAGGGGGGTTTGCAATTTACAAGTTTAAAGCCGATGGAAACCACTACTTTGTAACCACCACAGAGATTCTCAGGCTAGTGATTGATGGGAACCATGCATATTTCGAGGCTGAAGCCAGAGTGTTCAGAATCAACCTGCGGACATGTGATTACTCTCACTCTATATTCACCCTCAGAATCGATGTCTGGGATAACAAAGGTTGCCAGTCTCGTGATGTCTTCCAAATCAGAATATTCGACACAGATGGTCAATTATGGCACGAAGCAGGGTTTGATCCCTATGGGTATCTTGTGAGAGGCAGTATTCATGTTATTACCTGCAATAAGCAGTACTGGAGCAGGATAATCCTATCGAATGAAAGAACATTGCATCCTGAGTAGCGATGATCAGATCTTCACCTTCCTGATGTGTTTTGCGTCTGGTCTCAAGTCATTGATGTGGCACACATCAGACATGCTCACACCGCAATCTGAGGGTAATAATGAAAGTCCAAAAAGAATCGCGTCTCACGGGGCTGTGTCTGAAGTCTGTCTTGTTCACTAGATGACAGGATAGGTTCACTGATGAATGAGTGGAAGTCCTTCTCCTCTCAA
>JAEORX010000101.1 GCA_016840685.1 Candidatus Thorarchaeota archaeon | reverse complement strand
CCCAAGTACAGGTAATTGGTGTTCCTGATTTAAAGTGGGGAGAGGTGGGTCGAGCCATTGTCGTCTTAAGAGACGAAGAAGAAGCCTCTGAGGAAGAGATTCTCAGTTTCTGTGACGGAAAATTGGCTAGATTTAAAATTCCGAAATCAGTCCGCTTCACCGGTAGTTTTGCCCCTTACATCTCTGGTGCAGGCAAAATCCTAAAGCGGGAATTGAGGAAAGATTTTGGAGAGGAGGAATGAGCTTGCCTATTGCGCATGTAAATGGTATCGAACTATATTATGAAATTCATGGTGAAGGAGAACCAGTCATCTTTGGTAATGGTGTCTTCTCTAACACTCTTGGATGGGTCTATCAGCTCGCGATCTTTTCTAAGGAACATCAGGTTATTCTCTATGACATGCGTGGTCAGGGTCAGAGCGAGAAGCCAGATAGTCCGTATTCCTTTGATATCCACGCTGAAGATCAAAAGGCTCTACTTGAAGAACTTGACATTCCAATGGTCCACCATGTCGGAATCAGTTATGGTGCTGAACTAGGTTTGGTCTTTGCCTTGAAATACCCAGAGATGCTGAAGAGCCTTGTCGTTTGCAGTGCAGTTTCATATATTGGACCTTTACTCTCAAACATGGCTCAATTATGGCGGAATGCCTGTATGCTAGAGGATCCCGAGTTGTTCTACAATGCCACTGTGCCTCTTAATTTCGGAGAAACCTTCCTCAGAGAACAGACAGCTCTTCTGGAACAGGCAAAAGAACGTTACACACAACTGGAGTATCCCGCCCTTGTTAGACTGATTGATGCCTTTCTCGAGTTAGCTATCACTGATCAGTTACCAAAAATCCAAACACCCACATGTGTCATTGTTGGTGAGAAGGACATCTTGAAACCAGCATATCCTTACTCCAGTCTGATTCACGAAAAGTTGCCCAATTCAGAGATGGTCATAGTTCGTGATTCTGGGCATGCCGTTACTTTTGAAAAACCCGAGGAGTTCAATAGTGTAGTGCTGGGTTTCCTGTGTAAACAATCCCAGTAGAGCTTCTTTCATTAGATATGAAGCCATTTTTATAGACAAATACTGACGTTTTCCATTTTGTATCGGAGTTCCTTAAGAGATAAATAGCTAGAAGCCATCCTCTTATAGATAAGCATAGAACACTCTATGTTCATTCTAACAGTCAACTTGAAAAAGTAGCTGTTATTGGAGGAAAGAAAATGAAAAAGATAAGATCGATTTCTCTATCTCTTTCAATGCTACTGTTAGTATCCATGTTCCTGCCTATTTTCTTTGTTAAACCAGCTGTCGCACAAGCTCCAGAACCGATTAAGATTGGAGTTTTCGTTCCTGAAACAGCAGGTCTGACATCGTATGCACCATGGACAAAACAGGGCTTCGAACTGGGTATGATATATGCCACAACGGAGATGGGGTACGATAACGAGAATAAGACCGAGGCGGGTCGACCATATGAGATCATCTACTATGATACAAAAGGTGATGTGGTCGAAGCAGCAACTAGAGCAACAGAAGCCATTGAAAACGATGATATTGACATCCTAGTCGGGGGAACTTCTAGCGCAGTTGCTGCAGCTATAGCACCAATTGCTGAAGACTATGAGAAGTTGTATTTTATAACTCCAGGTGCTGCTTCTTCACTAACTGCTGAAAACTTTAATCCGTACATCTTCCGCATCGCCAGAAACAACTGGCATGATGCTTATGCAGGTGTCACCTATGCGATGGATTATCTCGGTTATACAAAGTTTGCCTTTCTTGCTGCTAATTATGCCTTTGGATATGATGGCGTTTCTTCGATGACATCCGTAATCGAGGAGAAGGGAGGAGTGGTACTCGGCTCTGTGTATCCAGGACTATTTGATGCTGATTTCACTCCCTCTATTGATGCACTCAAAGCTATTGATGCAGCAAATGATATTGAGTATTTGTTCATTATTTGGGCGCTCGACTTCTCTGTCCTATATGGGGATTTAGTAGATCAAAATCTTGCAAGCTACATGGAAATTTCTGGAGCATGTATTGATATCAAATCCATGAATGAAATTCAAGCAACTTTTACACCTCCAGCTACGTACGTCAATTCCACTGGTCTTTGCTTATATGGCTATGAGCTACCCGACAATCCTGTAAATGACTGGATGGTAGCTCAACATGTGGCTCGACACATCGCACCTAATGCTGACGCAACTCATCTGCCTGGAGTCCGACCAGAAGTATACACATTCGAAGCGCCTGAGCTCTTCACAGCAAGTGCCTTTGCAACGGCGCAGTTCTTGGTAGATGTAACAAATGCGGTTCAAGACCTTGATACCGACTTGATGATCAACTATCTAGAAGGTGGCATCACTATAAACTGTCCAAAAGGACCAACATATTTGAGACCGGATGATCATCAAGGGCTTGCAGAAATGTACATTGCAAAAGCAGTAAATGATACTCGACCCGGGTCTGAAACAGAGAATATCATAATTGCTGAATTGGTCCAAACTCTGAACTATAGCCAAGTTGCGCCTCCAGTTGCATCTGTCTGGAATGGTGAACCATATGTTCCAGGTGGATTCGCACCACCGCCAACAACAACAACAGGCACAACAACCCCAACAGGCACAGCATCACCGCCGCCAGGTTTTGATGTCCTGACTGTTGGTGTGATTGCAGTTGTTGGAGTGTTCCTAGGCTTTATAGTAGCTGCAGTAATATTCCGTAAAAGGTAAGAACGTAAAGTAGGGGTTTGACCCTTACTTTCCTTCTTTTTTTTCACAAACCTATATTCTCTCTTTTGAGCATCAAGAGAACAACATGATGACAAGTATAATATCTAACAATTCACAATAACTACGAATAGCAAGTGAGAGTTTAATTGGACATAGAGTTCGATTTTCGAGGTGGAGAGGAAATGAAGATACGGGTCCTAGTAGTTGATGATGATGAGGACCTGCTATTCCTTGCTGGCAAGTTCCTCACACGAGAGGATGAACGAATCCAACTTGTTTCTGCAACAACCGATCAGGAAGCACTGCGCTTAATCGAAGAGGAAGAGTTCGACGCGATTGTGTGTGACCACTTTCTTGGAGATGGCAGTATGACAGGTCTTGAGCTCCTTGAGTGGGTCAGGGAGTTCAATCCTCATATCCCCTTCATTATTTTCACAGGACGAAGCCAAGAGGCTGTTGCCATCAGAGCCCTGAATCTTGGCGCAGACTATTATCTCAAGAAGGGCACAGAGGAGTTCAGGGAGCTGTTCTCGCAGTTGGCGAGTAGAATAGTCACTGAAGTTGAGGCAAGACGACAAGAAGAGGCTATGGAGAATGCGCTAAGTGAACTAGAAAAACGAGTGGAGGAGCGAACTGCCGAATTGATGAAGTCCAATGAACAGCTCGCTAGAGAGATTGCAGAGAGGAAGAAGGCAGAAGATTCTTTACTTCTCCAACGAGACCTCGGGAACACCCTCTGCAAGACAGAGAATCTCGTTGATGCGCTGGACAGAATTCTGAAAGCTGCTGTTCATCTTGAAGGAATTGATACAGGGGGAATTTTCCTTGTCGACAACATGTCAGGTCAGTTGGATCTTACGACCAGTCAGGGAATGTCATCGCAGTTCCTCAAAAGCATCCTAGGACAGGATAAGGGTCTAGAGATCATCGAACCCCTTTATGTATCAAAGACAGAGATTGATGAATCCTTGAGAAAATTGAGTGACTACGAAGACCTGAGTGCCATTGCAATTGTACCAGTCCTGTTCGAGGGAAAGACTGTCGCTATCCTAAGCTTGGGCTCCTATTCGCATGACGAGATACCTACTACAGAAAGGCATACTTTGGAAGCAATCGCGATACAAATTGGAGCATATATGGCGAGAGTCAAGGCGCAGGAAGTAATAACTAGGTCACAATTGGAAATCATGGGCATCTTTGACTCTTTTCAAGATCTATTCTTCGTGGTCGATAGCACAGGGATCATAAAACATGCAAATGATACAGCAAGTAGGAAGTTAGAGATAGAAGATTCAAAGATGAGTGGAATGAACATACTTCACTTTTACGATGAGAAGAATCAGCAAGACATCAAAGAAGCCTTGAAAAAAGTCAAACAAGATGGTTTTAGTAATTTTGAGATACCTCTTAGGACATCTAATGGTTTATTGATCAACGCTAGTTCTAGAATAGTGAAGGGACAATACTCTGGGGAAGACGTACTGTTCCTGGTCAGTCGGCTGAGCTGAAAATCCAGTCTATGGACTCTCTCTGATATTATCCAATAATCATATATGGATTAGATAAATTAACAAAATAGGAGCGAACCCTTAGCCAGCTATGTATCGCAAGTTGGTGGATTACTTATGGGAGATGACGAAGGATTTCTCAAGGGTCCGATAAACAGACTCTTCGAGAAGGTAGCAAAATGGATAGGTCTATCTGCAAATGCAGGACCAGTTTTGGCAGCACTCTTCATTGAGAGCTATAATACAGGCAATAGAATGAGTTCTGATGACATATGCAAAGCCACAGGTTACTCTCGTGCAAATGCAGGATTGATAATCTCACAGTTAGAAGCCCTCGGGGTCATTGACGGACAAAGAGACTATGATCAGACAGGTAGAGGACGAAAACGTGTGCTATACACAATTGATGGTGACTTTGGTGACATTTTCAATCTTGGAGTTATGAGTCTACTTGATAGACTTGGAGCAATGATGAAGGACATTCAATCTGTCGAAGACCTAAGAAGCGGTCGAGAGGATGCCTTGGAACCAATGCTCAAAGACATACGAAGAGTAATCAAAGAAAGAATTGATTCCCTTGAAACTGTGTCTTCAGCAAGACTTACAGTCTAAGGTGCAGACAACCGCTATTGGTCTAACCGCATTATTGTTACTAAGGCTTCACCATCCAAGACGGTCTTGCCATCTTGATTCGTACACTCAGTTCGCAATGTAATGCGTTCCTTCTCATCATCCTTTGCAACGACCTCAACCTTTGCGGTAATTGTGTCATTGATTCTAACTGGCCGCATGAATCGCATCTGCTGACTCAAGTATATTGTACCTGTTCCAGGCAACTTCATTCCAATGACATTGCTTACTAATGCTGCAGTGAGAATACCATGCGCGATACGTCCACCGAACATAGTTTGTTTCGACCACTCTTCATCAAAATGAAGGGGATTATAATCACCACTCAGGTCACCGAATGTCTGAATATCCTGTTCAGTGAAGGTGTGTGATACTTCCGCTGTGTCACCCAGTTTGATATCGCTGTATTTCGCTATCTTCAAGGTTAGTATGCACCGTCGTAAGGACAGAATATCCATTAATCAATCTTGGGTATAATACGAATCACAGATCCGCTGGAAGTGTGACTATAAACACGGAACCTTTGGAATAGTCACCTGGTACTCTGTCTTCCACACGTATTGTTCCACCGAAGACTTCTGTGAGTGTCTTTGCCACAGAAAGACCCAGACCTGTTCCCTCTGCTCCTAGCATAAATCGATTGAAGAGATTATCTTTCTTTTGAGGCTCAATTCCCTGACCATAGTCTATGACTCTTGTTATCCAAATCGCACCATTTTCATCCTCACCTAATTCTAGTTCCACTTCCACTCGCTTCTTGTCACGTGAATATTGTAATGAATTTCGGATGAGGTTTGAGAATATCCCCTCAATCAGACGATTTGCTTTTACATAGCATTCTCCAAGATTTCGGTTAATACTAAACTCGATGCTCTGATGATGCAGAGCTGGGACTACGCTATCATAAGAGTTCCGGATACACTGAACTAAGTCAAGACGGTCAAGATACCGCGAATTGATTTCTTCAGACATGCCAATTTGTCGTACGTTGCGTATGAGCTCATCAGCTCTCCTTAGTTCATTCTGTGCATCTCGAATCATCTGTTCGCTCAAACCAGGCTGGATACCATTGACTTCTAGGAGTCCCAGTGAGATTACAATAGCCTGATGGTAGTTGGATATATCATGAACTAGAAGATCCGAGTAAACACGTGCTCTTTGGCGTTCAATCTCAGACTTCCTCATTTCCCCAATGTACAACATACCTATAACCCCAGGGCCAAGTAAAAGAGCGACAAGAAGCAAGAGCTCAGCGGAGTACCATCCAGCTGTCCAATCAGGAAAATTCGCTTTAAGGATATTAGATAATATCCAAAGTGAGAGAAATCCAGTGAGAAGAACCTCTATAGATATACCTCCTCTTGATTTTCTTGAGAGATAGATTATGAAGTAGATGAATTCAAACATTGCAAAGAGATTGATAACAAGCAAGACAGAGCGTCCTAGAGGGCTATCTAATAGAAATGGAACAGTCCCAGTGAGTACAATCTGTGTCACCTCGGAGATTGTAACAAGAAAAGCTTGAATTATTATACCCAGAATGGGCCATAACTCAGCCCGGGGGAGATCCATTGGTGGGGTCTTCATGGTCCAACGTATAGCTAGTGATAAAGCTACCAACGAAACAATACTGCCAGTGATATAGGGCACTAAAGATTCCCCGGCATAAGGCAAGGGAAGTTGAGACATCACTACTTGTGCGACATCAACAACTGGCCATGAGGTGAATAAAAGAATGAGGGGATAGAGATTCCGTTCCCCTGTCGTCTTTGCATGACCATATGTCAAGAGGGCCATTACAGCTGCTAGAGATGCTGCACCAAGATGAATGAGCGTGTATGCACTCATGTCAGGATTATAGAAACCAGGAATCAGACCTTCTACAATGAGCGTGATTAAGAATGGTACAAGGAAGAGAAGCGATATACCAGAAGCGAACAATGCGGCATTTCGAGTTTTCATTCCCAGATCCTGAAGATAAGGAATGGTGAGTGAGAGATACAGGACGACAAAAGCTAGACTCTGCAGTGTTACTGAGAGTGTCCAGATTACAGAAGGAAAGAACAGAGGGACTATCAATGGGAATGAAGCACTTGCCAAAAGTACAAAGAATACAATGATGGCTATTGGTTGGTAGGGAGGTTGCATAGCAGCTGATTTGTACACAAGATAGCTCGATGCGCTTAGGAAGATTATGACAAGTCCAAAAACGATAACACCTAATCCTTGCATCATTGACACAGGAATGATAGTAATTATACGTCCGGAGAGTGCAGTATAGATTAACAACATAATAATGCCCAAAATGAACGCTACTAGGTAGAGTCTTCTTTTAGACAGTCCCGAGCATCTTCTACTTCCGTACAACGAAAGAAAGAACAAGCTGCTAAGTAGAGCCAACTCTACTAAGTCGTTGAAAAGATTCAATGTAGATCTGACCAATATTGGAGTCGTCAGAGTGTATAGATTGTCAACTGCAAATCCTGCGTGCATCGCTGTAACGTAGAACAACGCTGATTGAATCAGAATTAAAAATGGTATTCGTCGTTCTCTATATGCTAGGAGGGAAATAGCCATACATGCAATTGCTGAGAATGCTATGAATGTTTGAAAAGCAATATCGGTATGATAGGTTTGCCATGCAGGTAGACCAATCAAGAACCATGCAAATCCAGCTAATAGAGCTACTATGCTGTAGGAAAAAGCACGTCCTGAAATTCTCTCAAGCTGGTTGGCCACCATACATCCCACTAGCTGAAAAATAACAGTGTTCAGTAAAATCCCTTGTTACGATATATGATAGCGTTCTGAATTGCGAAGGATACATCCAAAAGATATGAATACACAAAATTATGGCGTCCTGATGTACTACGAACCTGTTAACCGATTCAACCATCAAGAGGAAATTTCTAATTGCCAGACGAACAATCGAATCAGCCATCCGATTCCAGTTCAGATGTTTTAAGGTATAGAGCACTCTTGGATACAATGAATGATGCCTTTGGGGTAATTGATAGGAATGGCAATCTGACTTATGCCAATCAAAGATTTGGAGATCTCCTTGAATATCCTCTTGAAGAGATATTGGGGAAATCACTCACTACCTTTCTTGATGACGAAAATCTCTTCATTCTGCAAAATAATATCCGGATGCGTACTCAAGGTCAATCATCACAGTACGAACTTGAATGGACTACGCGCACTGGTAGGAAGGTACAAACCATCGTATCTGGTTCTCCTTTAATTGAGGAAGATGGAACTCATCAAGGTTCATTTGCTGTCGTAACAGACATCTCTTGGCGAATTGCTGCAGAAAAGAAGTACAAATTGTTGGCTGAGCAGTCTCTCCAGGGTCTGACTATACTACAGAATGATCGATATGTCTATGTGAATCCAGCCTTCGCATTTCTAGTGGGATACACGGTTGATGAGATTCTCTCAATGTCGTCTGAAGAAGGTTGGAATCTAATCCATCCAGATGACAGAAAATACATACTTCAATTGGCAAGCGACAGAAGGGCTCGAATCAAGATACCCATGCCCTATGAATATAGATTTGTGAGAAGGGATGGGACCATTCGGTGGGTGCAAGCATTTTCAGGAGATATCCAGTATGAAGGACAACCAGCATTGCAGGTAATGATTATTGATGTGACAGAAGCAAAACTTGCTGAGGCAAAACTACGTGCATCTCAGGAAATGCTTGAAACAGTGATGAACACAATACCAGACTATGTCTTTTGGAAAGATTTCAACTCTGTCTACTTAGGGTGCAATGAGAACTTTGCGTTAGTTTCAGGTGTGGGGTCTCCAGATAACATTGTTGGCAAGACTGATTTTGACCTTGCTTGGCGTCACATTGAAGCAGAACTCATGAGGGCACTTGATCAGGAGGTCATCAGGACGAACCGACCACAGATGAACATCATCTCACCCCAAAGGCAGGCTGATGACAGAGAAGCATGGGTCGAGATGAATATCGTACCCTTGCACGATGACGAAGGAAAAGTAATTGGAGTTCTTGGAACATATCATGACATCACCGAGAAGAAAAAAGCAGAGGACAATTTGATAAGGTCAGAAGCAAAGTATCGAAGTCTAGCTGAGCAGTCAGTCCAAGGTATAACAATTCTAACTTCGGACCGACTTCTCTATTATAATCCAGCCTTCAGAGAATTGGTGGGTTATTCTGACAATGAATTGTTAGAGATGACCGCTACGGACATCTGGGACCTTGTTCATCCTGATGATAGAGATGATCTTCGAAAAAGAATGGAAGATAAAATTTCAGGACGACCCATTCCTCCAAGATACGAGTACAGATTCATACGAAAGACTGGCGATGTACGCTGGGTGGAGAGTTTCACTAGTCGTGTTGAGTATGGAGGAACATCAGCTGTCCAGACCGTGATTGTAGATATTACAGATAGACGAGAGAGCGAAAAAGAACTACGGATTGCCAAGGACAGAGCACTTCTCTATTTGGACCTCATGGGGCATGACTTGACTCAGCAGCTTCAGGTCATTCTGAACAGTGCAGCCCTAATGAAATCAGCAGTTGACGAATCCAACAAGGAGTCTTTTATGAAGGTGATTGGAGATGCAGTTAGACGATGTGCAAGAATCATCGAGGAGGCGAAATCAACTGAACAGCTACTCTCAACACCCTCAAGAGAAAGAAAACTCGATGAAGCCATCGAGCGGACCATAGATGCACTATCCAAAATATCCGAAGCAATTACATTTGAAACCACTATTTCCTCCCGCAATGCAATTGTCGAAGCTGATGACTTCCTTGAGCTGCTCCTCTCGAATATATTGATGAATGCCATTGAACACAATCCATTTGACTATAAGACAGTCTGGGTAAGCCTTAAAGAAGAGGAGAATGGGTATCGAGTAGCAATCGCTGATAACGGTAAAGGAATACCTGATCCTGTCAAGGCAAGTCTCTTTGATACTTCAAGAAGATTTGGAGGATTGGGACTACACACAGCCCACTATATTGTGGACAAGTACCACGGACGAATTGAGGTGCATGACAGAGTCGAGGGTGACAGTACTCAAGGAGCGGAGTTCAGGATCTGGATACCTAAGCCGCAGAACTCAATCAATACCTGAAAATTATTCTACCAGTTTTATATCTGAATCACTTTTAGCTCCAATTCCAATGTCAACAGCATGCTTGATCTGGGGAATATCCCATACATCTTGGTTGATCTTGTTCTTCGCATTGCAGCACTGTATTATCTTCACGCCTTCGACATCTATAGCCACCATGTCACCACTTGCGAGAATCACACCTGGTGTTGAGCATGTTCCAGAGGCAGGACCTCCCGTCACAAAACATGTTCTTGCATCCATGACAATAAGATCTGGTCTGAAGTATGATGCCAGGTCAGCTATCTTATACTGAAGCCTTCGAGCATGCATCTTGATTCGTTGACTGTGTTTAATCCAACCAACGAAAAGCTTCATACTCCCGGTGAAACCTGCAAGGAAGTGAGTCTTCAAACAAGGGGCGAGAACCAACTTT
>JAEORX010000100.1 GCA_016840685.1 Candidatus Thorarchaeota archaeon | reverse complement strand
AAGGTTGATGAACCTGATAGAGCTTGAAGCTGCTAAAATTGGTTGCACGAATGTTTACCTAGACACTTATAGTTTTGAAGCGCGCCCATTCTATGAGGAACTTGGATACGAAGTATTTGCCATGCTGGATGACTGTCCAAAGGGATACTCCAAGTATTTCTTGAAGAAACAACTTGCACCATGATTCGGGATTAACTAGATTGAACTCTGTAAAGGCTTGTTTTCAAGTTCGCAATCTATCGCTTACTCATGAATCCCTCAAGACGATTCATTGCTTCCTCAATAATGTCTGGCGGTGGGAGAAACACACTGCGAAAATGCTCCGAGCCATACTCAGGTCCAAATCCTGAGCCAGGCACGAAGACAACCCCGGTATTGTTCAGAACATCTAGAACATACTCTACATCATCTCTCCACCTACCACGCAGGTCAATTTTGGGCATGATATAGAAGGCGGCTTCAGGAAGCTGTGTAGACACTGAGTCCACATCATTGAGTCGTTTGTAGATGAGGTCTCGTCGTTCTCTCATTTTCCTCATTGTTTCTTTTAGATAATCATTATTTCCTCGGAGAGCAGCTGCTGCTGCGATTTGAGCGGTTGCGTTCAGACAGATTCGAACTCTCGCCTGTCTGATCATTGCATCATAGAGCGGGTCAAGCTCTCCATTATTATCATGGAAATAGGCATAGCCTACGCGCCACCCGGGTGCAAGATACACCTTACTTACACCATTGAAGCCAATCACTGGGACATCTCCCGCAATTCTGACCATTGGTGTCTGAGGTTCATCATAGGTCAGCTGGTCATAGATCTCATCGGATATTAGGGGTAGCCCATATTCTCCGGCAATAGATACAATTTCTCTTAGTGTCTTTTCGTTATACACAGAACCTGTTGGATTATTGGGGTTGATGACTAGAATTGCGACCGTCTTGTCTGTAATCTTCTTCCTGAGGTCTTCGGTATCAGGATTCCAATCCTCCTCCTCTATGGTCCTGTACGCCACAGGCTTTCCACCAAAGAACTTCACGTAGCTGATGTACGGAGGATAACTTGGACCTGGAAGCAGGAACTCAGAACCAGCATCAACTAGAGCACCAGTCAGGAACTGGATTGCCTCAGACACCCCTGCTGTGACAATCATTCTTTCGGGGTCAATATCAATTCCATTCACTCGCTTCTCTTTCTCTGCAGCAGCCACTCGAAGAAGCTCTTCTCCTTCAGATGGCGAATATCCATGCCATCCGTCTTGAGCCGCTTTGCACATCGCATCAACCATATACTGTGGTGTCCGCCAGTCGTACTTGATGGGGTCTCCAATGTTAAGGTAGAGCGGCTTTTCTCCTGTTCGTTTCTGATAGTTTCTGGCCGCAACAACAATGTCTCTGATTGCATACTGTAAATTAGCTGCTCGAGGAGTGATGTTAAGTTTCATTCTTACCCCTATGTGCGCTGCAACCTATCTATCGTATATTGTTTTCCTTCTCACACCTCTTTCTTGCTGAGACATCGAATTTCTGTTTGTAAATCAAAGAAACGCTGATTTGCCATTATCCAGTATCCTACTATCCATCACTTACTTCGACTAAATCTATGGGTTTTACCCCAAATGCAAGAATAGGTTTCATTGGCGATGCCTATCCTCTATACGATGTCTTCTTCTTTTCTGAGCGACCGCGCCCCTACTCTATATGGTATCACTACAAGTACAAGTTGGAAGCAGATTAGTACGACCAGGATAGTCTGGTCTATTGGGATATACACTGCATTCGCGATGAATGGAGGAGCTGAAGGCGGCATTGGCGGAGCTGTAGCGTCATGTGCCGCAATGTACATCAGATCAATGCCATAACAAAGCACATCCCGACCTGAAGTGCTGTAGAAATGCCCAATCCTCGGATCGTAATTAGTTGAGAGGTCCTGTCGCCAGTAGTGCCATAGAAGCCTTGCAGTCTGTCCATCGACAACATTGATGTACTCTCTATTGGTCAGCACGAGATCCGTCCATCCGTCTGCATTCATATCCTCCAGGACAATGTGAGTGTCCTTGCCACCCAATACCAATGGAGCATTGTATCTCCAAACCTCTGTTCCACTAAAGCTGTATGCAATTGCACCATATCTCTCGAGATTGACCACAATTTCATCCACACTGTCATTGTTGTAGAGGTCACCTGCGAAGAACTCTCTCACCGTACCTGGGGCAAAGTTGAGAGTGAAGCTGCCTCCTCCAACGAACTCAAACATATGGATATCTGAACCAGAGTCCTTCACAGCCAAGTCAGCAGACCCATCTCCGTTGAAATCGCCAGCTGCAAGACCGTAGGTCGATGACGGCGACATTGTAGCGAATAGAGCCCCACTTCCACCGTTATAGATACGAGCATTGAATGATGATGCGCCCATTGCTATATCTGCAGTTGTACCTCCTCTGAAGTTACCAACTGCTATGTGATATTGTGTTGCAGTGGAAGTAAAGCCGTCTGCCTTGGTGTTGTAGAGAGCATTACTGGCCTCATCGTACCATTCTATGTATACTTCACTACCTCCTGACCACTGCCGGAACAAGATAGCGACTTCCTCAAAATCATTTCCTGCCGCACTACTGAAATCTGCAACCTGGACGCCTCTGATTTCATGCGTGTCTAGTGGTTTAATCTGGGATAGAATTTGACCATCCAAACCATCGATTATGTAGACATACCGTAGACTTGACCATACGGCTAGGTCCTTGGTAGACCAGTCACTAATGTATCCAATTTGGACATCAGATATCTTGGATTCAAAGGTGATATTCCATCGAACCTCCATTGTCAAGCCATCCATGAGAGCAAGGTTGTACTTACCGTCCGTATTCCGACCTGCGATGACAAGCTCGTCAAGAGAGTCGCCATAGATGTCGTCCACCCAGACTCCGTAGATGCTATTGACTTCCATTTCCCAATAGATGTCATGGTCATCATATGCTGGAGGTACAATGAGTTCAGTGGGTTCAACACCTGAAACCGCAATGAGTTGCTCATTCTGCATGTCCCAGGCAATCAATGAATCATAGTCCCCAGCATCCAGTCTTGCACTGATGACCTCTCCAAGATCGCCACCAGTGAAATTGAACCATATTGGTATACCATTCTTTCCATCTATAGCAGCCACAATACCTACATCGTTATGATACTCTGATGCAACAACAAAGATGTCAAGCTCTCCTGATCCACCTGCGTTTCCGAATCCTACATCCCACACTAGATGGTCCTCTGTGTCAAGATTGTAGTGCCATTGAAGACTTCTGGATGCCACTTCCTCTAAGTATAGACCTTGGTCCATTGTCAGAGCTAGGATTTCAGTGGAATTGTCACCATCGAAATCATAGACATAGATTTCATGGGCAAAGCCCAAGTAAGTTGTAGAGTTGTAGTAAACAGTACCTGTTAATACATCAAGAATATGTAATTGCCAGTAATTTATAGAACTGTTTACCCACGAATAGACATGGACAACATCCTCAAACCCATCGTTGTTGAAATCGTAGGGCACAACTGTGGCAAATGGGTTTGATGTACCCTCAGAACTCTTGTAGTAGATTGTTCCGTTCAATGGATTCATGACAATGAGTGTTTCGTTGTAAGTGACAAAAACAAGCTGTGGTTCTGGAGTATCGGTCAAATTACCAATTGCCATGTGGAAGATATACGTACCACCAGTGGAGTAGCTACCCAAGAGACTGCCAGTGGAGTTGATGACATGAATGTACCCATTGTCATCTGTGAAGACAATTTCTGGGATACTATCACCTGTGAGATCCTCTGAGATCACAGAAACCAGTGGGTTGCTAGAATCTATGTAGCTCCAATCTAGATTCCCTGTTGTGATATCGAAGACATACAGGTTTGAATCTTTTGAGGTGCAAACTATCTCACAAATGCCATCTGCATCAAGGTCACTGAGGATAACATTTGAGAATCCATCGGTTGCATCATCAGCATTCTCCCAGATCTGATTGCCATATTCGTCGATCGCTTCAATTGTACCCCAATCATACGATGCCAGTATTATCTCATCTCTCCCATCCTGATCCAGATCATAAGCCTGAAGTAAGTCCGGATAAATGAGACCATCTATTAACGGGTCCTGATCACCATTTGTTGGATAGGTCCATTGCTGTTCTGAATACCAAAGACTAACTGCTCCCTCAGAGGGATCAATATATTCGAAGATGTATACATCACCCCGTTTGGATGTAACACCAATCTCTTCCCAACCGTTACCATTTGTGTCATAGACACTCACGCCTGTGATTGGGTTGTCAAATGGGTCAAATAGCCAAGCCTCCCCATGGCTCATGAAATCAGTTCCGTTGGTAGAATGCTTCATTTCGTAGACTCCAACTTGATTATTGAAACCAACAACTACCTCCCTTCGACCATCAGAATCAGTATCTCCCACATCGAGGTCAATGACATCTCGTAAATGGTTCATTGTCCAATCAGACTGCTGATTGAGTCCATAAACAATGTCATGGACACACATCCAAAAGCCCTTGTCTGTGACTACTCCTGGTGGAATGTAGAACTTGTAGTTGAAGGTGGCTGTATACATGAATCCAGCCCCATCCCTAGCGATAACCGTTGGCGAGAAGATGGAAAGCTGATATATGAAATACGGAAATCCTTCAATATAATAAAACACATACCCACCAGGCATCTCAGTCCTTGAGATGTATCTAGGAATAGTGTTGAGTGTTTCTTGGACACTCCATTCTCTGCCCTTTGTAGTACTTGAAACCATACCAATCCTATCTTCCAACTCCACTCCAATAGACTCGTAGGTTACGACTATTGCATGTTCATCAGATTTCAGCTCATCAATTGACACAAACATCTCATCATCATAAGATGTGGTCGCTTGATGCGGATTTGTTCTAGTGAAGTTGAAGTCATTATTTCCAACAACTACCCAGACATCATTATCCGCCTTTCCTGAACGTGTGTAGACTGCTGACATTGCGATAGCGAAGTCACCGTCATCAAGCTCTATAACATCGACATCATGAGCTTGGAAGTATGTCTTATCATTGAAATTCGGATGATTATTGGTCCAGCCACCAGTCAAGTCTTTAGCAATATAGGCAGCTCCTACATGACCATATGTATTCCCTACGAGGGCGGTCCACGCATCGTACATGAAGACTATCCCAACATGTGTACTGTCATATTCGAAGAGACTCGGGTAATATCGATCATAGAAGACCGAACCAATTGGTCCCATCCATGTGTCACGCCAAAGAATTGGTCCATGCCAGACACCAGCTGACACATCACCCCAACTCAGAGCAATATAGTGTATTCCACCAGAATCCCATACCTCCCAAGAGGCATAGATGTCTCCATTAGCGGGAATTAACACACTTGGTCGAGTTTCTGATACTACTGCGCTGAGATTACCTGTATAGGCAAGCCCTGGTAGATCCATCCACCTAACACCCCAAGTCCAATCATCACTGGTTTCATTGTACCATTTGAACCAAATCTCTTTGCCATTCTCATACACCATCAGAATCCCCTCAGCCATAGCTCCATATACTCCATGAGCCATGTCTTTGATTGAACGTTCTGTAGTAATTGAGTTTGGAAGGTCACTTACGTCGTATGCAGTAGATCGAAGTGGGACAACAGGGTAGTTTGGTGAGGCAGTGACATATTCTACCTTCTGATATTGTGAATCAGTGCCTCGAATCCATTCCCACAAATCAAAACCATTGGTGTGACCTATCACAATCTCCTGTGATCCGTCCATATCTTGATCATCAAGTGTAAGCACACTGATTGGATTCCAATAGGTCACCTCACGGGGAGCTTCCCACACCTTGTAGAAGGTACCTCCCTGGCACTCATAGAGGTGTACGAAGCCGTTCTGACGAATCAGCCGAGTATCTTCGATTCCCCCAATCATGACCTCTTTGTAGCCATCTTGATCCGTATCACAGAGGGTCATTGTATTGATGTAGTAGTATCTGAACTCGCTGTATTCCGGATTACCAACTAGGTAATATCTGCCCTCCAAGGCTGGGCTCGTCACAAAGAACTCGTTATCCTCGAAACCATTGAAATCACCAATTGGGATGTTGTAGATGAAGAGGTATGGTCCTGCTGCAACAGCAAGTTCAAGTTCTCCATTGTAGTCGAGGTCATCGCCTGCAGCCATCGCTGTAATCTCTGTCACTATATCGATGAACGCATCCCTATCAGCCCAGACCGAATCGCGTAAGTCAATCGAGTACTGATAAGTAAGCAAGTCTCCACCATACAATCCAGCATCTTCAAAGATATAGATCTGAAGGTCGGAAGCAACGATAATCTCCTTCAATCCATCCTGATCAAGATCAACATCAGCCACTAGATGCTTCGCATGATCCCAAATTCTTCTGTTAAAGTCTCCAGAGATGCCTTCTAACTCCTCATATAGATAGGGAGAAACATCTGCCACTTCAGTATGGTTCAAATCGAAGGAACGGAACATTCGCTTGTAGTTATTCTTTGTTAGATGTTCGAACACGTAGACGTTATTGTCATAATCACCGACAATTAGTTCTCCATTCCCATCACCATCAATGTCTCCAGTAGCAACAGACAGAGTCCACTCTTCGAGGTCTGCGTCATTGCTCCATGATTCATGAACATGAAAACCAATGTTGCTGTACAGCTCATATCCAACGACACCACCACTCATCAGACTGAAGTCCAACTGGGCGACCTTAGGATAGCTTGCTACAATATAGCTCTCAGTTGTATCGAATTCTGGCGCAGCCCATGCTAACCTCTCATTGCCTTCGCGGTACCCAGCAAGTGTCCAGTTGAAGTCCATATCCCAACCCCAGAACTCATACCACCTCTCTAGCGTATACCCACTCGTATACCCTCCAAGCTTTGGTACAATTCGAACATCAGTGAAATTCTGGTATTTCATATTCGTTTCAGGAAGAGGATTGGACATTATCTTCTTGTCCTCAATCCAAATTGGGTCCTCAGGGGTCCCCTCGTTAATCCAGCAGGTTGCACCCATGCTATTTGCGTAGCTAATGATTAGATCAAGGTCTCCGTCTGAGTCGATATCCACCATCTCCGGTTGACCCCAGATTTTACTTGTTTCTTTTGAGTTGACCTCGTCAAAATAACCTCGAACTAATGTGAAGTTCAGAGTCTCGCTCTCATACCACATATTTCTGGCCATGTAGACATATCCATTCGACACCACAAAATCGAGATCACCATCACCATCGAAGTCAGCAAAGTCCATCTTTGGCGTTGTTTTAGCAAGGTTGATGGCTTCAGTAAGTTCACCGGTAGTATCAATCTCATATAGTTTGATACTTTCACTGAAGATGGATACATCTGAATCTCTATAGTAGAAGATTATGGTAGCTCTTGAAGGTGCATCCTCCTCGTTGGTTAATGGAATGCTCTCAATTGAGATTGAGGGGTTGAAGACACCTAATGCAATAAATGGCCAGATGCTGTACTCATTAGCTAGAGAAAACCCATCCATAAACAGAGGAGCTTCAACAGACACGTTCACCCAATCACCAAATGGCAACTCAACATTGATGTTGCTGAGGTATGATTGCGTTGTGAGGTCTAATTCTGGTGGGGAAGCTATCGGGAAAACATCAGGGACTGAGAAGGCTCTAATCCCTCCTTCATTTGTTCCCATCAAGTAGTTGAATGTGGCACTACCAAATAACCACGGGTTCAAAGTGGCATAGCTCCATGAATTGTAGGTCGTTCCTACATCAGGTATCCACGACATTCCATATTGCCAGTTCCACGTGGGTACATCCGGCTCGTTTCCAACATAGATCATGTCCCAAATATTAGCGCCAAAGGTATAGAATGAGTCATCTCCCGAGTCATATATCACATCATACTCGAACGTTGTGTCATTGTACATGATGGCATTTATCTCACCAGTCACGCTGCCCACAATGACCTTGTTTGGTTCATCTAGACCCTGAAGGTAACTCATACCATCCAATCTCAAAGGCCCTATGGTCACGCTCAGCGCATCCGTGAGTGTGTTGTAGACCTGTTCAAGTTCTATACCATTGACCTGATAGAACCCTGAATTGTTCACCATGATTTTGGCATATCTGAACCAATCCCATTTTCTATGGGATAACGCATCGTCAACGTCAACACCAATCACGTCAGCACCAGGATTGTAGTTGTCCGATGGGATGTGTTCCCAGTCTGTACCGTCCTGAGAGATGTAGAACCAGAAGTCAGAATCTAGATGACTCAAATCAGTTCCTGCCTTGAAATAGATAGTTAGATCGTCGTTGCTATTCGCCCCACCTGTTCCCTCCTCGTCAAGACCAAAGTCAAGGATTGCAGTGGCATTATCAACTCCTACGAGAAATGCATCGAAATTGGAGAAGTTACCATCCAACGCTCCTCCGGTAAGATGAACGGGTCCTGCCATACCAGAATTGTAGGGATACACACTTGCATCGGGTTCGAAGATTTCCAAGACCTCATTCCATATGTACTGGATTGGTTCATACTCTATGATTGATGGAGTGACAGGATCGTGATAGGTCACATTATGCGCATAGATCATTCTGTCAACATAATTATCAAGACCCCAGAATCCAAAGGTTTCCCATGGCTTGAAGGCACGATACACTTTCTGATAGTCATACGTTCCCAAACCAGGGTTCCATTCCAAGGTGAAGACTCCTTGACCTTGAGCCACCAATACAATATCATCACCAGGCATGTTGTCAAGCTCACCAACAGCCATTGACTGAATTGGTGTCCACGTGTAATTCTCAGAGGTCCAATTCAGATAGTAATGGTTATCATAGATTAGTGGGAAAGGCTCTCCGTTTATCATGATGGTGATCCCATCATTCTCGTAGACATAGACAGTCCCATCCCTAGTCCCGCAGATAATCTCTGGAAGCCCATTATAGTTCGTGTCGCCAGTTTCCAGACTGTAGATCTTTTCTCCCACATCGAGCGTTGCTACCTCATCATAGGTGATCCAGTGATCCTCTACGAAGGGATATCCTGAGTGATTGTCATACTCGAAGAGATGAAGCTTTCCATCCCATCCGCCAGCTATGATGTCCGGTCTATAGTCTCGATCAACATCATCGATCTTCAATGCGAAGACTCTGAACATGTCAGGTGACGTCCATACGTGATCGAACTGGTTCTCCATGTTTGCAAATGGGTCATAGAGGTGTCGCTGCTCAAACACGTAGACGTATCCATCAGAACATCCAGCCACAATCTCAATGAGGTTGTTGAGGTCCGTATCACCAAAGTCGAGTGCCATGACATCACTCTGGAACACACTATCTCCGGTGTCCCAGACCTTATCCCATAGTTTTGTGTCAGTGTTGAGTCTGAAGACGTGAATCTGGTTGTCGTATAGATAACCACCACCCAGCGCCAGAAAGCCAGTGTCCTCATCATAGGCTATGGCATGTATTGCCGCCTTTGAACGCCATGGTTCGTAGTTCAATGCATAGTCATTTACCCTATCTCCTAGGACTTGACCAATGTCCTTGTCTGATGGCATATTTTGAACAGTAGGATTGAACATCTCAGCAATCTGATCTTGCATCTCGGGTGACAAGTCCTCCCAGCCTGCTGGGTATTCATCGTAGAGAAAGGTGTCCTCTTCCGTTCCTCTCATGGGTGCGCTTGGGACATATCCGAATGAACTGATAAGCAGCATACCCAAGAATGTCAATCCGAGAAACATCAATGCGAAACTACTACCTCCCCTACTGGTCTTCTTCTTCTTCTTTGAGGTGGTGTCCTTTGGTTCCTTCTTTGAAGAGGTATCCTCCTTCTTGGTGCTTTTCTCAGGTTCTTCTTTTGATACATCCTCCTTGAGTGCCTCTAGTTCGGGCGGTTTGTCCCCAAGCTCTTCTCCCCGCCGTTTCCTCCGATATCTCACAATGAACGGTACTCCATAGAGCAGGAATAATATTAGAAAGGCTCCAACTCCAATTCCCACAGCCAGATATACAAGTGGGCTGATTGGCTCTGGATAGGTCGGAGTTGCAGCCACCTTGAATATTCTGATGGCCATGTGGACATCGTCATCATAGTCTGTGGCAAACACTTGGAGCTCGTATGTACCTTCCTCCCAATGCACGTCCGTACGGGTCCAAGTCATGGTTGTTGGGTTGTAGGTCAGTGTCAGGTTGTCGCTCCATCCCTGACTTGTGTTATATCTGAACTCCATTTTCTTGAACGAGGTGAAGTTCAGAACATTCACATCCACTGTCTGGGCGTTGTTCACCACAGCCAAGGGCATCAGAACATCCATTGACGCCTCGCCCCGTGTGACTGAGATGGCCTCCTCGTACTCTGAAAGCGATGTCGTGGTCAGAGGGTCTGTCCCTATCGCGATCTCCAGACCATCAGGGTAGCCGTCACCATCTGTATCCACCGAGCTTGGGTCAGTACCATAGATATAG
>JAEORX010000099.1 GCA_016840685.1 Candidatus Thorarchaeota archaeon | reverse complement strand
GAAGGTCTTCCCCGAACCTGGTGGCATCTGAATCACCAGGTTTCCCTCCACGTCGCCAATCTCTTTGACAAATTTGTCCTGCGCAGGAAGGAGGCTCACGAAATTCTTGTGTTTGAGGAGAATCTTTGCAGCCCTCTGGACATCAGTTCCAGTCCCGATAGGACCACCTAGTCTCCCGATGGCTGCCAACGCGAGTCTTCCCTCATGTGTAATCATGAACCCTCTCTGCTTCTTTCCCTTGTCCCCTATTGATAGCACAAAACCAGAACGAATGAGTTTGTTCATCGTTTCATAGATTGTACCACCTGACATCAAACTCTGACGGAGTTGCTCATACTCTGCTTGTGACTGGGTTCTCTCTCCTTTTCCTCCTGTGGTTGGTTTCTCTATACCTTCAAGAACCAACATTCCCTCGACAATGTTTTCCCAACCGAGAGTTGGGACAATCTCACCTGTCTGCGGGCTCAGCACTTGCAGGATCTCAATTGCATGTCTGTTACTTAGTGATTTGAGCTGCTCTCTCAAGTTGGAGAGGTCTTCATCCTCCTTCCCTGACTCAGGCATTACAATCAACGAGTCTTTGTGTTGAGGGCTGTGATAAAGGTTGGCTCCATATTATAATACTCGGTCTTTTCTTCAAACAATAAGTCGGTAACAGGAGTAGAGGTGTTTAGTATGAGGTCCCTATTCAAACGTGTCCGAAGAACTGATTCATCAGAGGAACCAACTGTACAACGGACACTTCCAAGTCTTGGTCTTTTTGCTCCAGTTTCAGAATCAAAACAACCAGACCCGCAACGTGAGATTAAACGACTGGCTGAGTTGGAACAGATTTTTATCAGAACTAGAAAGCTCGAGTCCTTGGCTGATGTGCCTGACATCGTGAGCGAGATAAGGGATGGGAACATCGTTCTTCTAGACATCGCGCGTCTTAATGATGGAAACGACAAGACTCATCTTGAGCTGAAACGCATTATTGAACGAATCCGTGGAGAAACCCGTGGTTATCAGGCTGAGATTGCACTTGTGAATGATGATTGTATAATTGTGACACCATCATTCGTGAGCTTTTAGCTTGTCACTTCAATTTCACAGTTTCAGTAACCATGGGTGCCCTTGTTTCTATATTTAGTGCCTTATGGATTGTTGAAGCAAGTCCGATTGTTTTTGTTGCTTCGCCATGTGCCACTAAGATACGTTCTGGAACAGGACTCACACGCTTTACAAAGTTCAGAATCTGCTTTCTATCAGAGTGTCCTGAGAATCCTTCTACCGTGTTCACTTCCATGTTTACAGGAACCACTGTGGTTTGCCCCTCTCGGTTTCTCATGTTCACTTCTTTCCACCCCTTCTGTATGCGTCTACCGAGCGTTCCTTCTCCCTGATAGCTCACAAAGCACAACATGTTCTTCTCATCAGGAGCAAGAAGGCGGAAGTAGTCAACACTGGGTCCTCCTGCAAGCATACCAGAGGTGGCCATGATGATACAGGGCTCAGCCTCGCTGATCTCTTCACGCTGGTCTGGATTGTCAACCTGAACAAATATGTCCGAGAGAAATGGGTTCACTCCTTGGTGGAAAATCATCTCTCGTATCTTCTTGCTGAGCGCTTCTGGATGGGTCGTGTGAATTGCTGTTGCCTGTGCAATCATTCCCTCTATGAAAACAGGCACCTTTGGAATCCTTCCCTTTGAAACAAGGTCCTCAATGACAAGCATAATCTCTTGAGCACGACCTACTGCAAGTACAGGTATGAGCACCTTACCTCCCCGTTCCAGAGTCCGTTTCAATATTGATGCAAACTTACGCTCGACCTCTTGTCGTGGTGGCATCTTGTCTGTTGGGTGTCCATAGGTGCTTTCGATAATGAGGGTTTCCAGACGTGGGAATGTGAAGGTCGCTGGCTCAAGTAGTCTGGTCCTTCCAAACTTGAAGTCGCCAGTGTAGGCCATGTTATACTGTCCATCACCGATGTGAAAGTGGACAATGGCAGACCCTAGGATGTGTCCCGCGTTGTGAAGCGTGAGTCTGACATCTGGAGCAATATCTGTCACCTCTCCATAGTTGAGAGGCACAGTATGAAGGATTGCCTCCTTCACATCACGGTCTCGATATGGTCTGAGCTTCCCTTCTCTCTCAGCAACGTCAAGATAATCGAGCTGAAGAAGAGTGGCAAGATTAAGCGTCGGATGAGTCATATAGACTGGTCCACGATATCCATACTTAAAGAGAAATGGGACCATCCCACAGTGGTCGAGGTGTGCATGAGTGATGACTACAGCATCCAGGTTATCGATGCTAAACTCGGGCATGTCCAGTCTAGGAAATGCTTTGGTTGGTGCACCGACATTAACACCACACTCAATCAATACGTTGCTCTCTGACGTCTGAAGGAACATACACTGTCTACCCACTTCTCTGAATCCACCCATGGCAGTGAGTCGTATCCATCCATTGTTCATCAGAGTGGGTCTGTGAATCCTTCTTCCAATCTCGCGGAATGACTTGTTACGAGTGGCCGCTTCTGACTGAATGATGTACCGAATTTGCTTGATGAGCTTACTCTCTATTGGTGGTGTCCGCATCACATTAGGTCGCCAAAATGTCTGTCTTGTGATCTCTCTCAGTGTTGTTCCACTGCGGCCTATCACTAGTCCTGGCTTTTGAGCCTCGATTATGACCTCCCCTCGTGAGATATCAAAATCTATTGAGGTGATTTCAGCCTCTTTGGGGACAAGCTCTCGGACCGCTTTCTCTGCATCTTCATGAGTCAATCTGACCTCTGGGGCAGACCTAACCACGATGCGTTTCCTCATCTTGCGTGCCAAGGCTTTAATCTTATCACCATCATCAAGTAGTATCTTTGGTGCCCTTGAGTAGATGGCTACCTCTGGACCCTCATATTCCACTGAACTGATTGCTGCTGAGCGAGGTAGTGCTTTCTTTATCACCTCGCGGATATCAACGTATTCTTCCTTCTCATTATCGGTCTGCATGGATAGTCATCACAATCCTTGGCCTATCAATTCCCCATATGGCCTAGGTCTGACCAAGTACACGTATACTTGGTAGACTTTGGCGAGATTATCTCGCAAGATGTTCAACAAATATTGCCACTATTGCCCTTTCCAGATCTTCACGATGGTTTCATTTTCTACTTCTTGGTATCCATCCTTGTCAATGACACTGACAAGTATGTTATTTCCAGTAGCAGCATCTCTTTCGATTGCTGCTGCGATGGCTCCTACAGCAAGCTCGATTGCCTTCTTCTTGGGAAGGTCGTCCTTGTACCCAGCTTCTAAGACACCGAGTGCCACAGGTGAGCCAGAACCATTTGAAACATACTTGTCTGGAATCACGCTACCAACAAAGTCAGTATAGAAGACTTGAGGACCTTCGTCATCAAATCCTCCTACAAGAGAACCCAACATGTAGAGTCCTCGTCCTTGGAACATAATATTACTTAGAAGACGAGTCAAGGCTTTCACCCGGATGGGTCTACCTCTTTGGATCTCAAAGAGCTTGGCCTCAGCTCTCAGAAGGTCCATTATTGCCTGAGCATCAGCTACTGATCCTGCGATTGTCGCGCCAATGCGGTCCGTTATCTTGTAGATTTTCTTGGCTGTTTTATTAGCAATCAAATAGCCCATTGTGGCTCTCTGATCACTTGCTAGGACAACACAATCTTTAGCAATAAGACCGACAGTAGTTGTCCCCGTCTTCAATTCGGCCGGGGGTTGCGTATTATGTTCCATGTCAATTAGCTCCATATTGGAGATGAATTCTAGAGAACTAGTGACGAGTTGCCGTCTTGTTTTTGACATTTTAAGGTTTTCTCAGTGACCATGAATGAGCCAAATTACCACGGGCCTTATGATGTCACATTCTCCTCAATTGGTTTGGGTCGATCAAAGGTCACTGCAAGCTTGACTTCCTTTGCGTCATCAAAAACCCTCAATGCATCTGCTGCAATACCAATCTCAGCATACTGTATGTCCTGAATGTAGCGAGTTTCCTTTGGCATCTCAATCGTTATACTCTTCTTGTCTATGGAGAACTTGAATTCCTCAAGTGGGACGCCAGGCACACGTCTCTTGACGACAGCTCTGAGCTTCTCCTCCGGATCTGAAATGATGCTGCGCAAAGTGACATCAAAGACGAGTGTCCTACCAGCGAGTGGACTGTTGAAATCAACACGAACTTGCCTACCGAGTACAGCTGTTATCACTCCTCTCTCATTACCGAATGTAATCTGCTCTCCTTTCACCGGACGAGTCTTATGCTTGGCAAGTTTTGTCTTGGGAATCATCTTGACTTTTTTCGGGTCTCTTGGACCAGCACCCTTCTCAGGTGGCACCTCAACAGTCTTCGATTCGCCCACCTTCATTCCGACTAGTTGCTCTTCCAATGCTCCAAGCAACCAGTTCCACCCTATTGCGACTAGCATTGGTTCATACCTGTCATTCTCCTTGAAGATGCCAGAGTCCTTTGCCACACCAACCATCGTCGTGTCAAATACTACACCATCATCCTTTGTAGTAGCGCTGTAATCGATATAGACCAAACTCTTCTCACTAACAACAGTTTCAGCCTTGGCAACCGTCTTCTTTGTTGCCTTTGTGGCTTTCTTAGTTGGTTTCGTACTGGTCTTTATTGCTTGTTTCTTCTTTGACTTGGTAGGTTTCTTCTCTGACATTGTTTGATCCCTCTTGAGACACCAAGTATGTCTTTGGCAGCTTCGCTTAGGGTTTCATAAAACCGTTTCCCTGTGGACTTTCTAGAGGGTTCCCTTCAGTACTTGTATCTTTTCAAAGAACAGACAAGATTCTGAGGCAACTTCAACTGTCAATCCACATTCTTTCATTGTCAATTTGATTGAATCAATGTCTGTAAGATTTGATACAACTGTGAAAATCCGCCCGCCCTTCACAAGATGCTCCACTGCTTGTCTTATGAATCTCTGAGTCATCTCGGTTCCTTTCGTTCCTCCGATAAGAGCATGATCAAGATCTGTTCTCTCATCATCCTCAGGTAAATAGGGTGGATTGAACACAATCAGTGAGAATTTGAATGAAGGTGAGAAAGCTCCAAGTAGGTCCGACTCGATGACATGACAGCCATCGTACAAATCATTTCTAATTAGGTTCTCAAGTGTGTTGCGAACAGCATCAAAGGAGTGATCAACACTTACAACTCTATATGCTTTCTTAGCAACAGACATTGTGACGAGTCCAGCCCCACATCCAACCTCTAGGAAGACGTCCTCTGAGTTGACATCAAGGGCGTCTATAAGGAGATATGTGTCCTCAGATGGGGGATAAACACCTGGATAGACTGTGACATTGTACCCTTTGTCTTCCACTGATCTCACACCCGTGGATCAGCGATAGCACCACTCTCTATGAATTCTAGGATGACATCGGCAAGGCTGACTAATGTAACCAGACTGATGGAACGAAGACGCTCCTCACCTGAAAGGAGACCATCAAGACGCTTTAGTGCATCATCCGCCAGAGTCCTTTCCAATCCAAGGTTACGGAACCATATTCGCAATGCTCTCCGTAGATTCTTGTTCGGGTATGGATAAATGCCTGCAATCATCCAATGAAACACTGAATGGTCTCTTGCGATTGGGCCTGCACTTCGTGGGACCATTCTCACTACGACTGAGTCCACTACAGGAACCGGATAGAACATCTCTGCAGGGACCTCCAAGACTTCTTCCACTCTTGCGTAATATTGTACATTGATGGAGAGTCGGGAGTATTCAGGTGTTCCTGGGGCTGCAATCAGTCGAGAGGCAAATTCCTTTTGATACATAAGGACTGCCATTTCATACTCTAGCTCCTGAAGGATTCTGAATGTAATCTCTGAAGAGATACTATATGGAAGATTAGAAACTATTTTGTTCACTTTGGGCAAGTCGACAGTGAGTGCATCACCCTCAATGATGTTGACATTGTTATAGTCCCTCACTTTATCACATAGAGCCCTCACCAAGTTTGCATCTATCTCAACAACGTGAACCTCTCCAGCCTTTTCTGCGATTTGTTGAGTAAGTACTCCAAGACCTCCACCTATCTCTAAGACCCTGTCTTGTTTGTTAAGCTCCGCAAAATCAACAATTTCCTTTGCAACTGCATAGTTTGTCAAAAAACTCTGCCCACGTTTCTTCGTTGGCTGCACTTTGTATCTCTTGAGAAGTCCACGAATATCGTCTGACAGAGTACTCACCTACGTTCTCTTCATCCTAACGTTTTGGTGGCCGGTCTCTCTGTTCTCGCTCGTCCTCGTCACGTTTTGGTGGTCTCACAAACAGCCATCTCTTGACATCCTCCCTGAGTTCGTCAATGATTCGAGCGGTGATGACTTTCTTTGGATTCTGCAATTTAGTGCGTGCTGCGATATCATCGAAGCTCTTGAAAGGCTGCCGCTTACGTTCCTCTAGAATAGCCCACATTAGTGTCTGTCCTATACCTGGGAGAAGCTGGAGTGAATGCATTCTGGTTGTAATTGGGCTAGCTTCATTGAAGAACTGCACATACTTGTGTTCATGTTTCGTTACAATTATCTCTATGACAAGGGCAAGCTCTGCAACACTCTCAGGTACCAAATCCTCATAGAAGATCCGTCTCTTGACGTGGTCTATCTTGCTTGTTGAGTTGCGTTGAATGGAAAGACGTTCCTGAGGATGCGTTTTGACTCCTTTATGAGGAATCATCTCTAACAGCGTAAAATGAGATTCTCCTATGCCTTGAACTATTGTATCTCCGCGGGGACGCGAATCTCGAAGGAATTCTTTTGGAGGAACAACTGACAGGACATATGCATGCGTCTCAAACATCCTGTTTTGCGGTCCTTCCATTTCTTTTCACTCCATTCGTTGTTAGGGCACATTATGATAGTCATAGTTCTGATTGGATAAAAACTCACCGACTTAAGAAACGCTCCGCGCATTTCAAAAAACGAATTCCGTGTTACGGACAAGCTAGGATCTGTTCTTGACTACGAGGTCAACAATCTCCAACAACTGCTCTTCTGTAAGATTGGTAGATTTGGTATCAAGAATGCTGCGGAGTTCTTCGATGGTAATAGGCGCAATATTAACAATCTGAACAGATTGTGCTCGAGTGAGTTCATAACTCTTCATCAACTTCTCCACGAGCTTTGTAGCCACTGCAGGAGCCATCCTTGAGAATGTGCTAGCATGTTCGAGTGTGATTGACTGTTGAAAGGATAGTTCCCCTTCCTTAGACCTCTGGCCAAGAAGTTTTTTGACTTGTGGAAGAGTTACTTCCTCCTCGCTGATGATTTCCTTTGGCATTTTCACTCAACCTCTACTCGGTTGGAGATGCTCGCGTCTGATGATGAGTTTCTTTGTGGCATTTCCAAGTCCCACGTCGAGTACTACAGCTCGTCCTCTCAATCCGGTAACTATGCCTGTTCTACCATGATACCTACGGTGCGGCATCCCTTTGTGAACGCCAGGATCGATTACTACATCCACACGTTGACCCACCTTGTAGTCAATCAACAATTTGCTAGATGGGCTGAGTCCGCGCTTTCGCACCCTTTTACTCATCAGGGCACGAGTTCGTGCTCTGTAGCCATGACTCTTTTTGACCATAAGGCATCACTTGTTTTGGTTATGTATCTCGAAATGCATGTATCTAGTTGAATCAGCACCCGAGTTCCAGCATCACCTCTTGGGTCGCCACTTAAGGATTTCGCAACAGCTCTTGCTGAATTGTAAACAGGATGCGCAGTTCATGCGGTGCTTCCATAGACAGCTATGACATCTAACTTTTCACATACACATGATACTCCGAGAATACTCGCAACAGACGGATTGGTTCTACCCTCATCTCCGGAAATCAGTTCTTTTACATAGGTGCCTCCCTGCACCTTGAAAAAGCCCTCAATTCTTTGGTCTTTCAGCTTCTTGAAACGGACCTGATGTATCCGCTTCTTTCGGACAAGATCACTCCTTCTGTGCGCAACTCTTAATGGTGTTCTTTGCTCAATCTCCCCCCCAGAGAGCACAGTTTCCAATTCTCTGAGTGCATCTGTTTCCACAGGACCCTCCGTCTGAATTACAGCTCTGTACTCCTTTATGTTTGTTGAAGCATCCTCCTTCAACCTTTGAGAATGTTCTCTAGTTGTAATCTTGAGGTCATGAACCTTCACACGTTTCTTTGCCCTCTTGTTGATGCTCTTTGTCAATACGGTCAGGTTAGGTCTCCTGACCCTTGGCTCAGAAACCTCTATGACAAACGGTCTTCCCTCTCCGAGCATGAGAACATCTATGTCTTCGCGACCTGCGGCATGGAATTTGAACCTCGTTCCCTTAAGCAAACTCTGTGCTTGGTTTCCAATATACTCGGAGATGGAATCGGGATACCGGCGCCCTGTCCCAAGACACTCCTTGCAACCCTTGCCGTTACACTCGTTGCAATCCCATCTACTCTGTGGGATTCCACGAGTAAGCTTCTGATATCTACCGTAAATAAAAACGGGGTTAATCTGCAGTCGAACCTCATCGGTAATCATGTCATAGAGAAATACAAGATGTGGTCGCTCAAACTCGACCTCTTTTTTTAAAATTTCATGGAGTCGTTTGCCTAGCTCTCTGCTAAAGTCAGACTTCAATGCCTCTGCATGAAGAAGTGAGAATTGTGCTCTAAGACTATCCTGTCGCTCATCAAGTATTGGAAATGGCACAGTTCCAACAAGATAGTTATCAAACTCAACTTCACCTACCAACTCTGCTGCCCTATTTGCAGCATCTTGAATCCTATCAAAGACAGACCGTCCCTCTATGGAACAGAGATGACACTCTTCACTGTAATCGTAATCAATCATGTTCTTCCCTGCGATGGTCTGTGCCGGTCCAAACCCACCATGACCTGCTAGAAGCCCTATCATCTTCCAGCCATACTCTTGATTTCCTATCTTGAGCTCATTATCCGCAATCATCGACAAGACAAGCTTCAAGGAGCGTCCTCTCTCACTGTTCGACGTGTTTGTGCTCAACCAGGCAAACTGCCGACCAAGACATCTATCACACAGAGTATAGGATTCTAGCATACTGACTGCTGTATCTAATATACCATTCTGAATTGGAGCAGTCAAGTGTTTAGACCTCCTTCACTCTTTGATTTCTTGAGTTCATAAAGCTAGAGGAATGGGTTGATGTATCTTATCGCTCTTAGACCCAGTAAGAAAGTACGTGGATTCGAGATGAGTCTGCGAATCACCCGTCCTTGAAGGTCCATGTCCCCCTCTCTGCGCACAATCTCGAGAAGTCCCATATCATGTGCATCCTTCACAACAGAATCAAGACCCTTGTCAGACAGAGATGTGAGCGCCTTTTGGACCATATACATTGTCTGAAGCTCACGATAGTACAAAGCTCTACACCTCTTGTCATATCTACGGAGATGCTCTTTCGCTAGGTCATTCTCGCGAAGCGATTCATTGACTGACTCCCCTGCTATCTGAGCTGTCAGACCTCCAATGACCACACCTCCCCCTGTCGTGGCTTTCACCATTCCCGCAGCATCTCCAACGATTACTATCCCTTCTGATGACAATCTGGATACTGGCTGGCTTACTAGTACAATACCTCCCATCCCACGAGTTATTTTCGCATTCTCAAGACGTTTGCTAATTATAGGATGATGGCGGATCGCAGAGTCCAGTCTAATCTTTGACTTATTCCTGGATGCCAACCCAATCCTTGCTTTTCCCTCATCGAGAGGAATGATCCATGCAAAAAAGCCGGGAGCAAGCTGTCGTCCATAGAACATTTCAACCAAGTCCTTTTCGATATTAATACTCTCGACCTCATACTGATAGGCTGGAAGTCTACTGCTTCTCGACACTACTGGAAAACCAACACTCTTTGACAGAACCGAACGTACTCCCTCTGCGATAATGACCGTCCTTGACTCAAGATATTGATTGGAGGTTCGGACCGATAGTCTACCCGTCTTTGGTTCAGTGATCTGTGTCACTCTGCTGCTGGTACGAAGGGTCACTCCTTTTGCTATGGCCACCTCTGCAAGCCATGAGTCAAATCTTCGTCGATCGACAACAAAAGCCTCATGTCGTCCCCGCTCAATGAAGATTGAGTATCCTGAAGGTGCATGGATTCGAGCTCCTGAAACAGTGTTCTGGATGACATCATCTGGAAGGCTAAGACCTAGAGATTCCAGTCCTGATGAGCTCAAGAGACCTGCGCAATGGTCTGGCTCTCCCACTCTCTCGTGTTCCTCCAACACAAGCACATTGTATCCTGCTTCAGCTATCTTAGTGGCTGCAAGGAGCCCTGCAGGTCCTACGCCTACAACGATAGCATCATGGTTCATGAATAAATCCCTGCTAGAAGAGCTTTGAGCACGTTTTTAACTCTCCCCTCAGATACACCATCGAGCCTAAGTGCCTAGAGGGTAGAATCTTTGAGTGAGAGAGCATTTGCATACAAACAAGTCATTGCAGTACGTACCGATCTTGGCATGAGCAGGGGTAAGATTGCAGTTCAAGTGGCTCACGGGTCTGTGTCCTCTGCCGAACAGGTAAGAAAACTCAAACAGGA
>JAEORX010000098.1 GCA_016840685.1 Candidatus Thorarchaeota archaeon | reverse complement strand
ACTTGGGAGTCCTATTAAGCTCGTTGAGAAAGTGCTCCCCTTTGAGGACTTCGCTCATATGGAGGCGTCCGGTAATAAGACAGCCGGCCTCTCATTTCTCAATGGCGTTCAGCTTCTCGATTAGTCTGATTATTTTGCCTCTCCATGGTTTATGCGATATGCCAAGACACCCATTTGTACTACTGCGTTGCGAACAGGAGTGCTAGGTCGTTAAACGAAAAAGGTCAAGCTGAACAAAATTATGTTCCGTAGACAGTTGGGGTAGCTTCCAGATGTGTTTCTGTTGGACCGGGTATTCTATGGCGGATAGACAGTACGAACGCGTAGACTGTGATTATTATCAGAGGAATGTGTAATATTCCATTCCAGAAGAGCAGCTCTGGGAACATGATGAAGTTTGTGAGAATGTTGTAGAAGCTAATCACAATGCCTATCAAACTCGTCAACCTCATGGTTGCAATATTGACATTTGGGTAGAAGAGGATGAGTATTGACAGAAAAACAGGGGTCATCATGCAAAACGCCAAGCTAGCCACATTTGTCAAGAGTAGAAGGGGGTTAAAATCTAGGAGCATGGTTTCCAAGTTGATTGGATACCAGAATGCTATCACAGCAAGTGGAATTACCCAAATCTTTGAGCGTTCTAATTGAGGCGTCTCTAGTTTGTTCTTCTGAATCACAGCCTCCCAGAACCAACTCATTGCCACCATGAGAAACATCACTAGATTCACAGTGACAACAGCAAATCCAAACTCTTCGGTGAATGCAATACTCTGGAGAAATGCAAACAAGACATACATTATTCCAACGTATATGCTAAAGATTCTTGAAACCCTAGTCTTCAGGATGAAAACCGAAGCTATCATGAGAATCGATAAAACCTTGAAGACTGGAAAGAACAGTGAGAGATCATAGACAATTGCTTCAGAGAGAACTGCTCCAATCACAAATCCCGCCTGTTCAGGACTTACTGGTTCTAAGGTATATGGAGGAAGCATCTGCATTATGATTAGAATAAGAAAGAACCACCACCTCCGGGTGATAGACTCAATTCTCTTCTGGATTATTTCCTTGTTCTCAAGAATCAATGCAAAAGTCAACCTCCTTTTGGTATATGATTTCTTTAATTATTTTATAATCAACTGATTAGCGCAAGAAACGAATTTTCTGGAAGTCTTCCATTCAGTAAATCTCGAGTCTATTTGCTGCGGCCGCAGGTGTTATAACAAAGAGAAGCTATAGGTTATAATACATACCGACTGGTCGGTACGATTATTGGGCTGGTCGGCAAGGGCGAGGTAGAAAGTGAAAACAGACTCGAAGGTCGACATGCTTACTAGTCTGACATCATTTCGACTCTTCAAGCGTGTGTTGGCATGCATTACTCGTGAATGCAAGTCGGACAATGGCACGCATCTGAATGTAGCCTTAGACCTAATTGCTGGAAGGAGAAACAGTGCATGTTTAATATGCAGAATTTCAGCGGGTCTCACTCGTTTGATACTTGCGGTGGGAGCGAGGGTCTTTGGAACAACCTTAGAGATGGTAGAGGAAGCACTAAACGACAACATATTCAGAAGATCCATTTCAAGCGTCGTTAGTGGTCTAGCAAGATTTGGAGTAACTAGACCATTCACACCCGGAGCTCCATTTCAGGTGGTGTGGAATGTTACGAGAGCTTGCAACCTGAAGTGTAGACATTGTTATGAGAACGCTGGTCAGAAGGGACCTGATGAGCTATCAACCAAAGAGGCTTTGGCAACCATTGACAAACTGGCGGATGTTGGTGTTGTGTTTTTGGCCTTCTCTGGTGGAGAGCCAACGATAAGACCTGACATTCTCACACTGATTCGAAAAGCAACAGAACGAGGAATGTACGTTGCAGTTGCAACAAATGCCATATCATTCTCCAATCCAGAAAAGGTTCGGTCTTTCAAAGATGCTGGATTGAGATTTGTACAGATTAGCCTTGATGGTGCTAATGCTGAAACACACGACGACTTCAGGGGTGTTCCAGGGGCTTTCAATAAGACGATCTCAGGGATCAAGAATTGTGTAGCAGAGGGGTTATTTGTGGAGGTGTCCACCACTGTGACACATCACAATATTGCGGAGATTCATGATGTCATCAGACTATGCGAAGACCTGAGAGTAAGATGGCTAATGTTTTACAATCTTGTTCCTGTGGGAAGAGGAATCGAGCTGATTGACACAGACCTCACACCAGATGAACGAGAGTATCTTTTAGGAGTAATATGGGATAGAATCACAAATCAGCAAGAGTCATCGCTAGAGGTCCTGACAACCGCTCCACAACTTGGGAGATTTGCATATGATGCTAACTTGCAATGCCCGGAGCAAGATGAGGTGGTTTCTCCAACCCATTTCAGCAATGCGCGACTCCCCACTGAGATGAGGGGGTTGGCTGAGTTCATCGGTGGCTGCGGCGCGGGTAGGTTCTACATTGCTATTGAACCAAATGGCGACATCTATCCATGTGTTTTCTTCCCGCATATTGAGGAAATGAAGGTGGGAAATGTCTTGGAAGATGACTTTGAATCAATATGGGTCCACTCCCCGCTCCTTCAACGGCTGAGAAACAAGGACCTTCTGAAAGAGGCGTGTGGGAGCTGCGAGCGACGTTATGTCTGCGGTGGCTGTCGAGCCAGAGCGGTGGCCTATTTTGGAGATGCACTCGCCCCAGATCCTGGGTGTATTCACAACATACGCCACTGGGACAAGTTGGTTGGAACATGCAGATCTGAACTGGAATTCCTACTTTGTGTTTCGAGTCATAGTGCACAAGCTAATTTTGTGGAGGGGTGAAGATTAGCTAGGGTTCTACTCGCAGTCCCTCATTCGAATTGCGAAATCGCTGAATCATTCGACTATACAAGTCCACCACTCGGGATTGGATACATCGCGAGTTATCTAAGAAGACATGGGAACCATGAAGTAAAAATACACGATGGGCTCCTCCGGCATCCTAGGGTCTCAGATCTCGCAGAAATCCTTGATTCATTTTCCCCGGATGTGGTTGGTATCAGTGGACAAACAACCCCCTCCATCTACGACGTATACCATACCGCAAAGGTGGTCAAGAACCACAATCCCTATGCCCTTGTTGTTGTGGGAGGAGCCCACGTGACCTTCCAAGATGAACAGGTACTTCAAGAGTGTCCAGAGATTGATGTGGTTGTGCGTGGAGAGGGCGAGGTTACAATGAGTAAACTGCTTGAGAGAGTAGAAGAGCGGCGGAACCATGTCGGACTTCCGGGGACTACAATTCGCAGTGGATCTTCATATCTCAGGAATCCTGACTCGCCATATATCGCCAATCTCGATGACCTCCCATTTCCAGCCTATGATATTCTCAACCTTCCTTGCTACTTTCCCAAGGGGAAAAGAATCGCCCCGATGATAACGAGCAGGGGTTGCCCGTATCAATGTACCTTCTGTTCTTCATCTAGGATTACTGGGAAGAGGTGGAGAGGCAGGTCTCCTGAGAACGTGATAGAGGAGGTTCAACTACTTCACGACAGGTACAATGTTCGAGATGTCACATTTCTCGATGATCTGTTTACTTTTGACACTCGAAGGGTTGAGCATTTCTGCGAGCGAATGATTCAGGAAGGAGATGGCATCGGTTGGACCTGCTCATCAAGAGCTGACATCATGGCTAGACATCCTGAAATGACTAGTTGGTTGAAAAATGCCGGGTGTCACACCCTCTATATCGGAGCTGAGTCTGGCAGCCAACGAATCCTCAATAGAATCAAGAAGGGAATAAAGCTAAGTCAAGTGATAAGTGCTGTAAAAAGTGCAAAACAAGCAGGTCTTGAGGTCGTCCTCTCATTCATCTTGGGCATCCCTGGAGAAACAAGAGAAGATGTTCTTTCTACAATTGACTTTGCTTGCAAGTTGGACCCTGATCTTGCACAGTTCACAATATGCACACCATATCCTGGCACCCCAATGTACGATGAAGCAATGGAGAACAGATGGCTTTCAATAGCTGACTGGACGAAGTTCACAGTCTTGGAACCAATAATGAACCTTCCTGGACTTTCTCGACGATGGATCAAACAACAGCTCAGACGAGCATACTATAGGTTCTACACTCGACCAAGCTTCATCTGGAAGCAGATCAAGATGAAGAACCTCGACATCTTTAGAGTAGCATTCAGGAGTATCATCAATAGATTTAGGAAGTGATAGTCATGAAGCGTGAAACTAATGAGGTGGTTATTGATATAGGAGGTGCGTTTGAAATGAAGGAACAGGATACGAGAGAGAACATTGTCAGTGAGTCTTTCAGACAGTTCATTAACAGGTCGTATCACAAGGTCAGTATCGATAGTATCTGCTCAGAGCTTGGTATTTCAAAAGGCGCTGTCTTCCACTATTTCAACTCAAAATATGACCTCGCTTGCGAGTCACTCCTTCATGGATTCAACAAACTCTGGAGTCCTCATCTTAAGCAGATCATTAGTAAGGGCACACCTCAGGAAAAGCTCATTCAGTTCATTCGAAGCTCTGTTCAGATGTTCACAGAACACCCCACACTCCGCCGGTTTTCCTATGAGGTATATGAAGAGGGTAACAATAAGACAAAGCGCTGCAATGAATGGTTGAGTTCTTATAGAGACCATATGCATCTCGCTACAAAGTTATACGAGGAGTGTGGAGTTGACAATCCTGAGGGAAAGGCACGGATCCTAATCGCATCATTGGATGGTCTTTCATTCCTGTTCTTCTCTGATGATTCCGAGAAACCATTAGATTGCGAAGCAGTATCTGGAGATCTCGTAGAGATGTTTGTGCCTTGACAACTTAAGCCCATAAGTCGCATATCAAATCAATTTTCGATGATTGAATTTCGAGATCCGCATTTGAAGGTCCTTAAAATTGTCTTCACGGAGGCGTTCGGACTCTCTGAGGATGTAGTTGGGTCGCTGCTTAAGAATTCTCACTCGCTTTGCCAGTTCCTCCTTCGTGAGATGGGATGAAAGGGGACATTCTACCAAGATGACTTCACTACTTCTAGTCTGCACAACAGGAAACATCCTACATCCTGAGGGTCTCACGGGATAGATTGAACATCTACCATTCACAAGATAGTGACATCTACCGTCAACGCCCCATTCAATGCCGTAGACATCATCAGAAAGAAGTATGAAGTGGTTGGGAAACCCTCGTTCGATAATTGCGTCTACTTCATCCTTAGTCGCAATAACACCACCCAATTTGCAGCAATGTCCACCGCATTCTAGACAGATGTCTTTCGAGTCGTATTCTGAGTAGTTCTCAGGATTTAGTCCATTCAAACAAGTATTCATCCATAGTATGGGCGTTAGTCACAGAAACCTCTGAACATCCCATATAATCAACATCTGAGAAGAATATTCCAACCCTGATAAATCTCTTCATATGCCTTAAAAATGACAATAGAGTATTAATAATACTGATTTTCTTTTGATGAGATGTATGAATCCTAAAAACTAAAATAAATATGTCTGTAATCTAGAAGGAGAAGGGATTATGACTGTGATTGAAAGCAAGACAGGTGAGATAGTATTTACTCAAATTGGGAAGATACCTCAAACAGGAGAAACATATGGTCTCATAACCGTAAGAACAGAGGACGACGAGAAAGTGAAACTCAAAATCGATGACGATACAGAGTACAAGAAGCTGAAGATGGGGGCAGTTGTCACTGTTGCATATACTACCAATGATAATTCACGGTATCCAATAGCAAAAGAAGTGAAGATTCATCCAGATAAAAGAGAGGCATGATTCGCCATTAGGTGGATGCTCATCCTAGTCATCACCACACTGCTCTGATTGAGGTTCTGACTCATTATCTAGAAGAGAAACCTCATATCCACTCGCAGCAAGTCATACTTGAAGGTGAGTGTGGTCCAAATGGAGAATGAACGGTCGGACAAGCTGCTTCTCCGGGCAGCATATGTTGCCCGATGCGAATGGTGTGGAACTCCACACAGTCCCGATTGGGTCGTTACTGACACCGGGAGAATGTTCTGCAGCAGCGAGTGTAGGTCTGCAGCATACGCAGGTAGGTCACAGGTATGTGGTATTAGTGTCACTGCAATAATGGTAGCCTTTCTTCTCATCCCCGATCCGATGGCTGTTCTCCTCGGACTCACAATCCTCCCAATAGGTCTCTGTGTCCTTGCACAGTGGATTGAGGGAAGACAGCACCTGAATAGGAGGGACAAATACAGGGACACACAACTGCTGGTGTGCGGGTACTGCAATCACATCAATGCGTCGGGGGGCATTGTCTGCGACAAGTGTGGAGCCTCTCTTGCTGACGCAGACTTTGTTTCAGACCCGTGGCCAGAGTGGTTTGCGCCGCCTCCTACACCTCGAAGAGTGAGGAGGTACGGACCATGTAGGAGCTGCGGGAAATCATTTGAGTATCCTATTCTCAGTGCAGATGGCAAAGACAGATGCCCAAGATGCGGAAACCCTGTTTGACATGCTAGACGGTAAGAGTAAAAGCAGAGATTTCTTTCTTGAAACTCATCATGAAATACGCGCGACCGAGGATTTATTCCAGCAAGTGCTTAGGATTTGAGGCGTGCTGGTGGAATGGTCAAATGATGCACTCAGACTTCATTGAGAGCATTCGACCCTTTGTCGACTTTATAACCCACTGTCCTGAGCTGGAGATAGGGCTGGGTGCTCCACGACATTTCGTCCGAATTGTCCTGAGTAATGGTAACAGGAGGTTTGTCCAACCAGCCACGGAGAGAGACCTCACAGACTCCATGAATGCCTATGTTGATGATTTGGTCAACAATCTGAGAGATATCGATGGGTTTGTACTCAAGGAGGGGTCTCCATCATGCAGTATCAGTCGAGTCAGGTACTATGCTGGTCCTGAGAAGACTGCTCAGATTAAGAGCGAGGGAAGTGGGTTCTTTGGAGGTGCTGTTCTGGAGAGGTTTCAGGGCATTCCGATAGAGAGTGATGGTAGGCTCAGAAATGCAAGCATCAGAGAAAATTTCCTGACGAAGATATTCCTGCTGGCAGATTTTCGGAGAACCGCAGAGTCTGGAAAGATTCATGAGCTTGTCAAATTCCATTCGAGGAACAAGTACTCGATAATGACCTTTGGACAGAAATATGTGAAGCAGCTGGGTAAAATTGTGTCCAACCCTGAGAGAAACCAATTCGATGCTGTTGTCGCAAACTACAGGGACACTCTGAATGAGCTGATGGTCAGAACTCCCCGAAGCACCTCGATGATCAATGTTTTGATGAAAATCTATAGCTACTTCTCGGACAAGGTCACCACTCGGGAGAGGCACTCCTTTCTGAGGAGCGTTGAGTCCTTCAGGAAAGGCGTCTTGCCGCTGACAGCACTAAAGGAAACCCTCCGGATGTGGGGAATTCGTTTTGATGAAACCTATGTGGAAGAGCAGTCAATATTCCAGCCCTTCCCAGAGGAACTCAACTCGATCTGCGATGTAGCATCGTTCAAGAGTGTGTCAAGATGATAGTGCACGTAGTTCAATCGCACTCTTGCTTGCTCTATGTCCATCCAACTCCCGAGTAAAAGGATAATTGCGTTCGTGGATAGATATGTGTAGGGGCTGTCTTATGTCATCAGTGAAGTACAATCTAGATTCTCTAGCTGTCCTACGGGCACTTCAAGCCGTTCTAGCAATCGAGGTGGGAAATCTTGGCTATCGGCTCAGTGTTTTGGGAATTTACATACTAAATGGTATGCTACTTACAACACAGATGAGTCTCATGGCTCTAGCTGAGATTGGCTTGCTCATCCTAATCTGGGCAATGAAATCCGGGTGGAGAGTTATTGTCAGTTCCTATACCGTGTTCATGACAGGCATGGAGCTCGTATGGATTATGAGTCTAGTAATTTACATGCCTTGGTATTTTGGATCGATACTCTTCTTTTTCATGTTGATTCTCTTCCGCGCGGTGGCTCTCATTCGGTTGAATTACAATGAGAGCAAAATGACCAGCCAATGATATAACGCGACATGGAAAGTTGCTGTTACTTCTCTCTTGTAGCAAAATAATACGCAACGACTGATGCAACAAAACTGCCAAGCACACCCATGATTGCACTAAACCGGTCTAGATCAATTTGGTTGAACAAGGTCATCACAACAACTAGTGTGAACAGCCCCAAGATCCAAACTGCTAGCACAGCTCTCATGTTCTTGCGCAGACTCAACATCTGCACTGCACTCTCACCTGCTCGTTGAAGTGTCTGGATTGTTGTTAGAATCAGTGCCTCGTTCACCACTATGATAAAACCAATACCAAGGCCCAGTCCGATTCCTAGTACAAATACTGCTGTTGTAATCGTGTCTGTCAACAACCACAGAAACACAACAACAAGTGTAAGCAACCAACCAACAATGAGCCACCCCACTTGAGCAGTTCTCTGATGTAGATTCATTTCTGCCATCTTATGTCCCCTTCCCTTGCATCCCTTCTTCTTTGATGTCATCAGCTCCTAAAACGTCTTTCCTTCGTTTCTCAATAGACCTACAAGTAGCAGATAGATATTTGAATTGGGAATGTGATTAACGGGTTTATCTAACCGAGGGGCGGTATGAGATGAAGGTAAAGAGCGTTCTGGCTATTCTGATTATGTTGGGTCTAATAACATCAATATCACTGAATCAGGTTTCATTCGAATTCAATAAAGATGTCAGTGGACTGGATTCACAAGAGAGAGGGAATATTGCATATGGAAGCCTCATCACTCGAGAGAAATACTGGTATTCCGCGGCATATTATGAAAGGTCTTCGGATTATGAGTGGAGTCAGGTGTACGGAACACCAAACTATGATTCCTTCGAAGATGTAGTTCAATGTGATGATGGTGGTTTTGCTGTAGTGGGAATAAATAATGGAGTGTTTGGTCAGTCAGGTGAGATTTGGCTACTCCGTACAGATAACTCTGGTAGTCATGTTTGGAATAAAACATACGCAACAGGATCTAATCAAAACCGGGGTTTTGCCTTGGTGAATTGTCAAGATGGCAGTTATGCAATAGCAGGAAATGCCAATCCAGATCGAATATTGATTAGAATAGCAGATAATGGAACTGAGCTTTGGAGGACCACCTACACCGATACGATAGGTGATTCCGTAAAGGATCTCGTCTACTGTGAGGATGGGGGATTTGCTATCCTAAGTTACAATGGGACTAGTAGCTGGCCTCCTGATATGGACTATAGATTATTACGTACAGATGAGAATGGTACTGCTCTCTGGGAGAGAGGATATTCCAAACTCGGATGGGAAGAGTCATACGGTCTGACATGTTTAGATGATGGGGGATTCGCAATCATTGGACTTACTCAAGATGTCGAAGGCGGTGGTGACGAGGACATCTGGGTGGTAAGGACTAATCCTGATGGTATTGCTGTCTGGAATCAGACCTATGGAGGATCAGATTATGAGAGTGGGAGTGCAATCTTAGAATGCGAGAACGGGGACCTGGTTTTCACAGGCAAGTCAATGTCATATGGAGATGCTACTCTGTGGGTGGTCCGGACAACAAGCACTGGAGCTGTTCTATGGAACAGAACCTATGGAAGTTGGGGGGATTTAGGCAATTCAATTTGCAGCACCATAGATGGAGGGTTCATCATTGGTGGATTCAAGTCTGAGAATCTGGATGCACTAGTAATTCGGATTAGCAGTACAGGAGATCTCCTCTGGACCTATGATTGGGGAGGTATCAACCTCGAGGGATGTAATAGAATCATTCTGTGTGATGATGGTGACTTCTTGTTTGTTGGAAAGACAAATACCTATGGCGCTGGTGATTACAATCAATTCATGCAACGAATATCGGATTTCCCATTCTGGGATGAGTTGCCAGTAGACCAAGTCATTCCTGATGAGGACCAATATTATCATGATTACAATGCCACATTGACTCACGGGTTAGATCATTGGTGGATAGAGAATTCACCTCAATTTACAGTCAACTCATTGACAGGTGTTGTAACAACGCCATCACCTCTTCCAGAGGGTTATTTCAATCTAGAAATTGGAGTCACAGATCTCCGAGGTAATTGGATGCGAGCAATTTTAGAAATCACTGTTTATGGGGATACTCTACCTATAGAGGTGGATGAGCCGATCTACATCAGTCAGGAGTCAGATTTCGAGAGCTATGGATTTCCAGGAGATGGGACTTCAGAGAAACCATATCGCATTGAGGACAAGGTCTTCTGGTTAAACGAAACATATGGTTCAGGAAGGATGATTTCCATACAAAATACAAGAAGCCACTTCATTGTTGAAAACTGTTGGTTCCAAGGGAAGAATGAGTTGTTTGAGGTGGGCACACCGACCGAGTTTATGTGGTTTGGTGGTATTGGAGTGGAATTATGGAATGTATCAAATGGGGTGATTAGAAATTGTTCGTTCTACATTGTTAGTCATGGTGCATTCTTAGTCACTAGCTCTGACATAGTCGTGGAAGATTGTGAGATGCACAATCCTCTCTTCGACTTCCCTGAACCACAAGGGATTGGTGTCCAGATTGATGATGCCAGTACAAGAAACATGGTCGTTAACAACAGATTCACATCGATAGGAGAAGGTGTGGTCATCTCCAACTCGACCTATAATGTCATTCATCAGAATATCATTACAGAGAGCAATGTAGGAATAACAACAACACACTTCGCTCGCATGAACACATTCTCAAACAACACCCTTGTA
>JAEORX010000005.1 GCA_016840685.1 Candidatus Thorarchaeota archaeon | reverse complement strand
AAACACAATGTAGTTCTACTTATGTTTGAAAGTGGCTTTGCGTTTCTCGAGAAATGCTGCAACTCCTTCCTCTTTGTCTTCAGTATCAAATGTTTGACAAAAAACATCGAGTTCAAACGCGAGACTATCACTTAGATTCTGTTGCCAAGCATTATTCAGCGATTGCTTTGCCATCTTGATTGCCACTCCGGGTTTTTCCACAAGTTTAGATGCAAGTTCCTTAACACCCTCGTGGAGGGCTTCAATGGACTCAAACACTTTGTTTACAAGACCTATTCGATATGCTTCTTCTGCATTAATCTGATCCCCAGTGAATACAAGCTCTTTTGCTCTTCCGAGACCCACTATCCGCGGAAGTCGTACTGTACCACCATATCCGGGGATAATCCCTAGAAGGATTTCAGGTTGTCCAAATCTTGCATTTCCCGAAGCATATCGGATATCGCAGGCCATGGCAAGCTCGCAACCTCCTCCTAGTGCAAAACCATTCACTGCTGCAATCACTGGTTTGCTCATTGATTCAATATACACACTCAGGTCTTGACCCTGCTTGGCTGGTTCGCGAATTTCTTTTGAATTGAGACCAGGGAATCCTGTTATGTCAGCCCCTGCAGCAAATGCTTTTTCACCAGCACCAGTAAGAATGACAACGCGGACTGTAGGATCATCTTCTGCTTGCTTGAGAAAATCACTCATTGCAGCTCGTACATTGGTGTTTAAGGCGTTGTACTTTGTAGGGCGATTTATTGTAATGGTAGCAATTCCATCAGTTACATCATAGAGTACTTCCTGTTCAGACACAGCACTTCCTCCTAGTTTTTCTCACTTTGGTAAACGTGTGTAATAAGCCTTCGGAAATTAAGATTGTATCAGTAACTTCGGTTTAACTTTGCAATGACACACGAGATGCATGCCCGCGCGTATTACCTCGGAATCACTCAATGTTTAATTACTGGTTTGTGTTAATTTAATGAGTACCGCCCGGAGATTGATTTAATGGTCGCCTCGGAGAAGAAAGATGTTTGGACACAGAGTCTTAGAGCGATGAAGTCATCTCTTGAGAGTTCCTACGAATTCAAGACTGTTGTCCAGGAAGAAACTCGACTCATTGAGGGGCTCAGGGATCAAAAAAGAGACTATGTCGTCTTTTCTGGTTACAGACGGAATGCTGGTAAGCGAAGATTGGATGATATCAAACGTATGATTGATTCAGCCCTTGAGAAGATTGACTGCTGCGATTCAAAGGAGGCATCATTCATCTATCTTGAAACATTGAAAGCTGTCACAATGCAGACTCGTTGGTCATCAATCTTGGAAACAATGTCGCAGTACGATCACAACTACACTTGACGATTGAATTATGTCACTAAACTATCATTATTATGGCACTATCATCTGTTAATTCTAAAAGAAACAGGTGAGAAGCCATTCCAACAATACTGGATATGAACTGCTGTGATGGATGCGGAACCTGTGTGAAGACATGCAGGTATGGAGTATATGAGAAGCTAGATGAGAAACCTCAGATTGCACATGTCCAGTATTGCAAAGATTGTGGAAATTGTATAGAAGCATGTCCAAATGGGTGTATCTCATTTCGAAATGGCACCACAAAGAAATAGAAGGAGGAGCCCGAAGGCTCACTCCGAACTAAACTAGCCACTTGTAAGTGACCATTTTATCTTGATGTTCAAAAGCGAGTTTCAAAGGCATTCCAACAGTGGGAGGACCCATTGGATTGGTAATATGTGCGGTCAACCTCAGGCCAGACGGGAATTCGCCTATTGCAACGATATATGGTTGCTTTGAGGATAGGCTTGCTGGAGCGAAGTCGACAATGACATATGAGTAAAGCTTTGCTTCTCTCTCAGTAAACTCAGTCAGTTCACACTCACTCAAATCCTTCTGGCATTGTTGTCTTGGAGGGAGGTACTCAGCTCCGCACTTTGTACACTTGCTCTTCATGATTTTCCCAGCATCTAGTGCCTCCAAGAATTTCTGCAGAAAGGGTGTCACAGCCTTGTCTGTAGAGTAACCCAGATAGATCTCTTTGTGTTCCGCCATTTTTACCAACCTCTCTCGAAGATGAACACATTGACGAACTGGCCTGACTGTCCGACATTATGTGCAAGACCATATTTGACGTCCTTAATTTGTCGGGATTGATTCTCAGACTCGCCTCTCATCTGCTTCATGATTTCATAGGTCATTGAAAGACCAGTTGCACCAAGTGGATGACCTTTACTCTTAAGACCACCATCACAGTTCACAGGAATTCGGCCATCGTGATATACTTCTTTGTTTTCTATTAGTTCTCGGCCTTTTCCTGGTTCTGCAAAACCTATGTCTTCATATGCAATCATCTCAGCTATACTGAAGCAATCGTGCACTTCAGCCATATTCATGTCCTCAGGCTTGAGACCAGCCATCTCAAAAGCAGCTTTCGCAGCACGTTTTGCACCAGGTATTGAGGTAAGTGATTCTCTATCTTGGATCATCATTGCTGAAGCTCCTGCACCAATACCTCTAATCCACATTGGTCTATCTGTGAATTCCTTCACGCGTTCTTCAGCGGCAATTACAACTCCTGCTGCGCCATCTGTAATAAGACTACAATCATAGAGATTTAGTGGCCTACATATTGGTACAGAGTTGTGTGCTTCTTCCAGAGTGACCTCTCTTGGAAGATGCGACTTGGGATTTTGCGCACCGTAATGATGAGATTTTACAGAAATCATCGAAAGAACTTCGTGAGGGAGATTATATTCATGCATGTATCTTGAAGCCATAAGAGCATAGAACGCAGGAAAGCTAATTCCGTATGGATATTCCCATCTCATGTCTCCAGCTTGCGACATATATTCAGTTGCAGTTGCTGACGAGACTCTGTTCATCTGCTCAACTCCAAGGACCAACATGACATCATAAAGCCCTGCAGCCACCATGCCCCACGCAGCTCTTAGACTTGCAGTACCTGTTGTGCAAGCTGATTCAACTCGTAGGTGAGGTTTGTTTTGAAGGCCTAGATAGTCCGCGATTAAGGCTGAACCAGCTCCTTGACCTGTGAATTGAGATGCAGCATACGAGAGAACTGATGCATCTATCTTATCTTGCGTAAGTCCATCTTCATAGATTGGCTTATACGCTTCTGCACAGAGCTCTCTCATAGTGGCATCATACCTTTTACCAAATTTGCTGTGGCCGGCAGCGACAACAGCAACTTTTCTTGCCATTTCATTTCCTCCGTAGGAAGAGCCAGTCCTGTCAATCAGAGAGTGGCTCATATTGTTTACAGTATGAAACTCTGCTGAGATTACGGGGTCTTAAGGTTGACGATTAACCATGAAAAAGAGAAGAAAGACCCCGGAGAACCGGGGTCAGACAAAAAATGAACTATTCTCCAGTAAACTTACCTCTACGTTTCTCAAAGACAGAGGCGATTCCCTCACCAAGATCCTTTGTACTGAAACATTCCATACCGGCTTTTGTTTGAAACTCAAAATTATCATTATAATCCTCTTCAAAAGCCATGTGTGTTGCTTGTTTTGCTAGCTTCAATGCAACTGGTGCATTGCCACCTAGTTTTGCACCATACCACATAGCTTGGCTCAACAACTCATCCTTACTAACAACTTTGCTCACCAGGCCCATATCCAGAGCCTCTTGAGCTGTTACCTGACCACCGGTAAGGATAATCTCCATTGCTTTTCCAAGTCCAACAACTCTTGGGAGTCTTACGCAACCACCCCATGCAGGGATAAGTCCTAGACTGACCTCAGGAGTTCCAATCTTTGCTTCTGTTTCACAAATTCGAATGTCGCACGCAAGAGCAATTTCGGTTCCACCACCAAGACAAAGTCCATTGATTGCTGCTATGACAGGTTTGCTTAGTTTGGCAATTGTGTCTACAGCCTTCTGACCTTCCTCAAGGAGCGGTTTGACTTCATCAGGTTTACCAAGGAAACCCTGTGCGGTCTTGAGGTCCGCCCCAGTACAATAAACCTTCTCATGCGCAGAAGCAATTACAACTGACCTAATTTCAGGATCGTTTTCAGCCTCTTGCAGGGCTGCAACAAGATCATTGAGAAATTGGTCATTGATGCTATTCAATGAGTCAAGGCGATTCATTTTGATTACAGCTACATTCTTTGCAGGTGAAAGGAAAGAGCCCTCTTTTGAATAGAGCATTGTTTCGTATTCTGGCATTTTTTCCACCTTTTGGGAGACTATAGTTTTTCGAAGGTCGTGACCGACTTATAAACCCCATTTATCAAGGATAGAAAGATGTCAGTTATTCTTGAAGTGCTTAAAAATAAGAAAAAGGCAGGGTTTGACACCCCGCCTAGAATTCCTAACCTAGATACTTGGGCATTGAATAACAATCGCCAAATTCTTCTTGGAGTTTCTTGATGAAATCACGTACCTTGTCTACACCAAAATGCTTGAGCATTTCAAATGGCCCCATTGGCCAACTTGCTCCAAGCTTCATAGCCATATTGATGTCTTCCTCATTAGCAATGTTGTCATCAACAAGAATCATTGCTTCCCGAATGGCGGGTATGTTGATGCGTTCAACAATCCATTGCGGATCAGCACCCTTCGGAGGTTCTGGCTCAGTTTCATCCGCACCATAGGAGTAGAAGCCCTTCTTGGACTTCATACCTATATGTCCTGCATCAACAAGGTTCTTCAATGTATCAGGAGGCTTGAAGCAGTCGCCAATTTCTCTGTATAGGGTTGACATAGCATTGAATGCAATATCAAGTCCGACAAAATCACCCAGAGAAAAGGGACCTGCTGGAGCTTTGCCTATACTGACCATTGCAGTATCAATTTCCTCCTTCGTCGCCTCACCTCTTTCATACATACGAATTGCTTCAAGAAGTGCGGGATTAAGAATCCGATTTACAATGAAACCAGGACTATTCTTTGCCCTTACAGTTGTTTTGCCCTGAGTCTTCCCAACAGTTTCAACAGCAGCAATTGTTTCATCACTTGTCTTTTCTCCAATAACTAGCTCTAGCAGCTTCATCGCTGGGACAGGTGAGAAGTAGTGCATACCGATGAATTTGTCAGGTCTCTTTGTTGCTGTTGCCAACTCGTCAATACTCAATGAAGATGTGTTTGTCGCAAGAATTGCATGTGATGGAGCAGCAGCATCTATCTTGGCGAAGATTTCTTTCTTGACATCCATGTTCTCGAAGATTGCTTCGATAACCAAATCAGCATCTTTAACAGCATCTTCAAGATTAACGGTTGGTTTCAGTCTGCTCATGAGACCTTCTGCGTCACCCATAGAGATTTTCCCTTTGTCAATGCCAGTCATGACATCTGTACGGATACGCTCCATACCTTTGTCTACGAACTCCTGCTTAGTATCAACGATACTTACATTGAAACCGTTCCATGCTGAAACATAAGCAATGCCAGCGCCCATGAGACCGGCTCCAATGACTGCAATTTTATTTACCATATACCTGACCTCCTACATTGCGCCCATCATTACTGCTAGGATTAGATTGGCTAGAGGATCGCTCTCATGAGCATTACCAATCACTTCCAGACGCCCATCCTTCATTGTGTCTTTAAATGGAACTTCTCCAGTGAATATACCTAGTAATACTTCTGAGTTAGCTTTGTAGATGACATCAGGACTTGGGTAAACACCATCGAAGATCTCAATCTTGTCCTTTGTCACCACCATATAACTTGGTCCTTCCTCAGTGTAAACCTGAAGTATCTTGCCATGATACGGACCAACCCAATCTGCAAGTTGCTTCTTGAGGTCGTCCTTAGCATTGCATTGTGTCATAAGGAATTTGAAAAATTCTTGTAGTTGAGACATTTCTTTACTCCTCCTTTGCTATCCAATCATCAATAGCTTCCTGCATCACTGCATCCACTGTGGTTGCCCAGAAGTTGCCTTTTCTGGATTTCACCTTATCTAGAAATGTATCATACTTGTCGCCTTCCATTAAGACAACGACACGACCCTTTCTATCATTAATGAATGACTGGTGAATCATCTTCTTGGTGTTCCAATACTCATGTTGAATATCGCTTTCCTTGAGTCGCGGATAGAAGGGCCATTCACCAGTTGGATGCTTTCGGTAAGATTTCCCACCGGACTTCCACTTCTTGACTTTGTCACCAGTGGCTTCCTTGAAACCGGGTCGGAAAGGCCATTGAGGGACATAACGAAAGCCCTTCTCACCATCCACCTCTCCACCGGTCCATCGACCAGTGTAGACTCTAGAACCAGTATTGTCACAGAACTGCTCCATGACCACTTCGATGAATCCTTCAAGAGTGAGACCAGCTTCTTCAGCCTTCTTCTTCATATTCTCAAGTGTTTCGCCTTCGAAATTGACTTCCATGTCACTTCCCCTCCTTCCTGAATGCTAGCCTTGTATAGGGCTTACCCCAACGTTCCTCGTACATAAGCCCTTCAAGAGGAGCTCTACTGGGACCTAATGCTCTTGGAGAGATTCGTTTTCCAATACAAAAAGCAGTTATGGGTTCCCAAATTGGAGGAATTCCAAGTCTATCTCTTACGAGTTCTGCGTGTCGGGGGTCTGAGCAGGTGAGAGCTTCATAACCACATCCATAACCCAGTTCAGTGGCAACTAGCCACATATTCATTATAGCCATTCCACAGACGACGGAACCAAATAGGGAGTTTGGATAGAGATAACCTGCATCATGCCATGCCTCACTAGCACAGACAATTATGCACGTATCGCTTTTCTCGGGATATCTGAATAACTCACCATCTCGAAGTCGTGCGTAGACTGCAGCTCTGTAAGGATCTGTGATAAACCAGTTTCTTCCACTTGTGAGCTCAAATGGAGCTCCTCCAAAGGCTGTCTGAGCCATCTCTTGTGCAATATCTGCAAGGAAGACTTTGGTGTCTTGATCATCTCGAACCACTACAAAACGCATCATCAACATGTTCTCAGGACTCGGCGCATGCCGAGCTGCTTCCAATATCAACTCGATGTGTTCATCGGGTATTTTTTCGCCAGTGAATTCTCTTATGGAGCGTCTCTCACGAATCCACTTGAGGGATTCAAGTTCTTGAGCTACTTTCACTCCTTCTTCAGATTCACCAGCAGCTTTACTCTCTGCATCTGAAGCCATTTGTACACCTCAACACTAATGTTGAACGGCCCCGGTAAATATGAGCCAGCATAAATGCTTTCCGAGCAGTCCAAAAGTCATCGAAAAGATTCAAAATAAGTGGATTTTGAACTTAAGCACAAAATAGACCTGAACGATACCCTGAACAGGTCTGCATCATACCCTGATTAATGACCTAGTATTGGCTTAAGCACACAAGCTGACTTATTGCATATCATCAACTACAATGAACGAGCGCACATAGCTCCTCCCGGCGTATGTGCGTTCATCTCTTTATGAACCGGGAGCTTGAAGGCTCCCTCCTATCGGTCAAGCTCATTTCAGGATGGTATCTAGGTCTAGTTCTTTACCAACAATGTTCTCTACAATGGAGAGTTTCTCTTTGTTATCTACAGTGACTGTGCCAATGAGACCATCGACAATATGACCAGTCGTATAGGTGTCATGAGCTGTCATCATTATTGGCACGCCTAGCTCTCTAGCTCGCGCCACTGTCCCGATGTCAGGACCAATCCCGCCGGTGAGGATTAACAAGTTGGTGTCTGTTTCTAAGGCTGTAAGACAAATATCAGCTCGATCCCCACTTGTAATGACAGCCTTGTCACGAACTCTCCGGAACCATTTAAGTGCGTTCTCTGGAGCCATACTCCCAACCATGAACTGGTCAATGAGAAGATCCATCTTGTTTGTACCTGTTAACATCTCACCACTAAGTGCACGTTGTATTTCACGAACTGTTGGGCTGAATAGTTCACGATTCAGATAGATAACGCCGACCAAATCAACACCTCTATCTTTGAGAAATGGACCGATATGCTCAGTCACAGTCTTCTTGAGCATCGGGGGCACCATGTTGAGTATGATACTCAGATTTTCAATCCCTTGTTGCCTGAACAGCTCGACCTGTAGAAGGATGTCATCAATGGCTGTGATATCCGGAAAATTGACAAGACAGATCACTGATGCGTTCAGTTCCTTTGCAATCTGAGGCGTTGATAGATCCACGTGCATGAGATGCCATGATGCCTTTGTACCTTCAACAATTACATAATCCAACCCTTCTGATATCTCAGAATAACAGGTCATCAACTTCTTCATTAATTGATCATGGCCAATACGGAGCAATTCATCATAGCTCGAATTTGTTCGTACAATAGGGCAGATACATGAAAGATTCTGCTTTATACCAAGTAGCTCTTTCATGATGGCTGCATCCTCATCAACATCTTCTGATTCTGTGCTATGTTCGTAGCTCTTTGTCCCAGCAGGTTTGAAATACCCGACTGATTTCTTCATATATCTCAACTTCGCTGCTAGGGCAATAGCGACCATCGTCTTTCCAGTGAGTGTATCTCCACTAATCACTATGTTCCTAACCATCATATCATCCCTCTATGGTAATTTTTACATCTACTGCTGAGATGCCTTTCCCCTTCTGATAGGCAAAAGCAGGATTGATATCTAGCTCAACGATCTCCTCAAAATCTGTAACCAACTGACTTATTCTGAGAATTGTGTCCTCGATGGAGGCAATATCACTAGGAGCTTCACCTCTCACACCTCTCAAGAGAGACCCAATCTTAGTTTCCATGATCAAATCTGCTGCATCGCTTCTAGTCATCGGTGCAAGTTTGAAAGATATGTCCTTGAGGTAGTTAACGAATATTCCGCCAGCACCGAACATCACAAGTGGTCCGAATTGCACGTCACGGGAGCACCCTATGATTAGTTCCTTACCTTTCTCAGCCATCTCTTGGACATCTACGCCGTAAATCATCGCATTAGGCATGTGAGTCTTTGCATTCTCTAGAATCTGAAGGAATGCTTCTTCCACCTGCCCGGGTGTTTCCAGTCCAACACGAATTCCTCCAATGTCACTCTTGTGTATAATGTCCGGACTTGCAATCTTCAAAACAACAGGATAACCAAGTTCCTCTGCCAAATGTCTAGCCTCTTCTGAGCTTGTCGCGAGCTTTATTCTGGCAACAGGAATCCCATAAGCCTCAGCTATGGTATGTGCCTCGCTTCCAAGAAGCACACGGCGGTTCTCTTTCTGAACAGACTTGATGATTTCAGCGGTCTTCTTTTTATCTACCTTGAAGACAGGTATTGACTCCTCCTTCAGACTATCCCGGTTCACCGTATAGTGATAAAGCTCAGCAATGGCATGAACAGCTCGTTCTGGGAAATCAAACACAGGAATCCCACCTTCAGTCAATACAATCCTTGGATACACCATGGAATTACCGCCCATGAAGACAGCAACCAAAGGCTTGTCCGGGTATTTATTGCGAGTGTCTACTAGTATCTGAGCTGTTTCTGTAACCTTTGTCATTGCTTGGGGAGTGAGAAGGACAATAACCGCATCTACATTTTCGTCACGAAGAGATGCTTCGACACAGTGTGCATAGTCTTCAGGCTGTGCTGTACCAAGAGCATCAATGGGGTTGTAAACGGAAGCAGCAGGTGGTAGATGTGCTTTGAGATACTCAATGGTTTCAGTTGAGAGTTGAGCAATCTCCAATCCGCTGACTTCACAGGCATCTGTCGTGAGAATTCCTGGACCACCAGCATTTGTGACTATGGCCACACGATTCCCAGCTGGGAGATGCATGTCATCAAAGACAGCAGCAACATCGAAAAGTGATGCCATGTTACTTGCACGCATGACACCACACTGTTTGAACGCAACATCATATGCAGTGTCACTTCCTGCAAGAGATCCTGTGTGAGATGAGGCAGCCCTTGCTCCTGCTGAGCTAACACCTGACTTCACAACAAAGATTGGTTTTTTGGGGATAACCTTCCTACACGCATCCATGAACTTGCGCCCATCAACAACTGATTCGATATATAGCAGGATGAAAGTAGAATCAGGGTCTCTACCAAAAGCTTCTATGAAATCAGCTTCATCGAGATGAGCCTTGTTCCCCAGACTTACAAACTTGGAGAAGCCAATCTTCTCCATCAAGCTCCAATCTAGAATTCCAGTCATTAGTGCACCAGATTGTGATGCAAATGCAATCGTGCCTTTTCTTGGAGTTCCTGCTGAGAATGAGGCATTATATGGAGCACTTGTGTTTATTATTCCTAGACAGTTGGGTCCCTGTATAACCATACCATATTTTTCTGCAAGCTCAACCAGTTTCTTCTCTGCCTCTAGTCCTTCATGACCAATCTCTTTGAACCCGGCAGTTATGATTACAAGCGCCTTCACACCTTTTCTGCCACACTCTTCGACAACCGATAGAACATGTTGTGCTGGAATGACGATGACTGCCATGTCAACATCACTCGAAATTTCAAAGATGGAACGGAACACATTTGCTCCTAGAATCTTCCCGCCACTTGGATTCACAGGATAGATTCGACCCTCAAAACCACTCTCAATCAGATTCTGGAGAACATCATTTCCCAACTTTCCCTTGGTCGCAGATGCACCAATTACTGCGATTGAACGTGGGTTGAATAGTTGATCAATGCCTTTCTGCCGATCCACTTTGCTACACACCTATGGTTGGTCTGAGTCCGTCGTCAATGTCTTGGAGTTATAAGATATCGCTTCTGGGACAACTTAGCCATTCGATATTTGCACCTCACAAATCATCGGTTTTGAATATAGACCTAGTATTACTCACTATCATATTCAGGTATGACACAGGACATACCTAGGTGATTACCGAGATGAAGCTCGTGACATTACACATTCCTGAAACTTATGTTGATGGACTAGAGAAGCTCGTGGAGAACAATCTCTATCCAAACAGATCAGAAGCCATCCGAATTGCTATTCGAGACCTCCTTAAGAGAGAGCTGTGGGGTTGAGTTCAAATTGGAGCCCCACATGCTCCATTCTTTTTCCTGACATCCTAGATTCATTCAAATGTGAAGTCAAATTCCAAGCGCTGCCACTCTGTATAAGAGCTGACGTAAGCTAAACATAGAAGAAATCTTGATATTATCTCTTATGTGTGAATATGTAATAAGAGTAATTGTAATAGTACAAATAATAGCACTAAAGACCAAACAGAGGCTTCTGGAGTGAACATCGATTCAAGACTTCCTGCAGACGAACCTAGTCACCTTGTACGGGGTTGCTGTTGTTACCGTGAGTTCGGTGAAGAGAAGGTGTGTCTGAACAACGATAGTGTCGCTCCTATCAATGCTATCTCTGTTGACCCGAGTTTCTTTAGTCAGCTCACATCAAGAAAGCTACTCGAAGATTTTCGTAGCGATAACATCAACATGTGCTATCTGTTGATGTTTCTTGATAGAGGTGAAGGATATTGTTATTGTGTAAGCCAGAATCAACGAATTCATATCAATAACAAAGACATCATGGTCACAGAGATTGAAGATGCTTTGGAATTTGTAACATCTTCTGAAAAAAGCAGGGATGGCGTACTTTGTTCCGATTGTCTTTATCGATACATTAGAACTTTGGGTGAGAGTTCAGAAGACTACCTCACTGATACGGAGAGAGAAGAGATTATCGCGAACTATGTTCGCGAACTTGCAGTCAATATGGCAATTCAGCTTAGTGACTATGACAAGAGTGATGGATCAGATTTCAATGACCATCTTTGGAACTACCTCAGAGAGATTAATAGAAGTCGCTCCCATTGGGCATCAATGATTCTTAACTTGAAAAGGGCGGGAGCAGATGAAAGTTTGATCGAATTGGTTGATTCATATGGAACACTCGCACGTTTGGAATCAGTGTTTATGTTTCAAGTACTCTCTCTTGATGACCCATCTGAGGAGATAAACCCACTTGAAGTGCTTAGATTCATGGTGGGGATTTCCGAGAGAGTAATCTATGTTAACGATACAATAAGAGAAATAACTACTAACCTTAAAGAACGAGGAGCGTTACCAGATAATATTCGGGAGATGCTGTTTCAGCATTCTGAGGCAAGAAAAATAATGGAGTACAAATTCACCAATCTTGTGTCAGCACTTCATAATATTGAAACACATACTAAATAGTAATTCCTAAATGGTCACTGGTTTAAGTCAAATCCTATCATCTGGGCTTGAATTGGAGAGAAAAAAAAGCTTGCTTGGTACTAGTAAACAGGAGCAGCAATCAACCATAAAGTTGGTTAGAGGTTGCCCGGTCTACAAAGTGTTTGGCGATGAGCGGCTCTGTGTCAATGATGACAGGGTCCTTGAGATCGAAGCTATTGAGATAGATCCCTCTATCTTCTCCTTCCATTATGATAAAGATAGCATGGAGGAAGAGCGAGCAACCGAAGGCAATGTTTGTTATGCATCAATTTACATCAACTACCCAGACAATAAGGTCTACTGCATTTCTCAGGGTTGGATTTTGAGGATTCATGGGAAGGATGTGCCCGCAGATGACCTCGAAGACGCAATGCAGTTCCTATCTACCAAGGAAATCACAAGTAGTGCAGAACTGTGTTCTGAATGCCTTTACAAATTCATCCTGACTCTTGGTGACACCTTTGCTGACACGCTTACAGAGAAAGAGAAGACAGAGGAAGTGAAGAGATACGTGGACAAGTTTTCTCTAATGATTGCTGTTAAGCATAGTCAGACCGACCGTTTGATGAAACCTATTGGGACTGAGGATGACATAGAAAATGGTGTTGATCACTTTCAATTCCTTCGAAGTTACTTGGTTCAGCTTCTTGATCAACAAAACTATTGGGCAACACTCGGTAGAGAGCTAGAGAAAGAAGAAGCAGAAGATTGGATACATAAGTTAGTTACTATGAGAGAAAAACTTGCCAGGTTGGAGTTTCAATTCTATAGTCAAACACTCCAGCTAAGGGATATTAATGAATTCAACATGCTCATCAAAATGTTACAGTATGTCTTGAAATCTTCCGATGAGATTATTGCATTGAATGAACTCATTCATTCAGAAATTAGATCAGACAGGTTCAGCCAGCTTGCTGAGAGAGATGAAAGAATGGAAGTCCTTGCTGGCTATGCTGAAAAAAGTCGTACAGTTGAACATAACTTTGGGAACATCCTGCAAATTCTTACCAGACTCTAGTGTAATCAAACTGTGAACCTTGGGTCTGAGAGGATTTGTTCTATGATACGCTTAGCGGTAGGTTTTCTTTCGCGACTGTTCCATTCTTCACAAAATTTTTTGTATATGTCGAGGTCCCCGAGTACATCGTCTGCAATTTGTAGCAGACTTGAAATTTCGATGATTGGTCCACTACCGAGTCCAGGACAGATTTCTTTCATAGCACTAAGCCCCCAGGTCTTCTCGTAGCCAGTATCGTTGAACACAAATGGAAATGACCTACACACTGTGGGTCTAATCACGTGTATCATACAGAGGTTGTCTTTCAGGAAGACGCAATCTCCATTATCTAACTTCTTGAGGGCGATGTATGCAAGACCTCGCTCAGTTTTTATTGCTGGTATATCTCGAAGACCTTTTAGTGGTTCTACGTTTTGTGTCAGATAGAAATCTAGTGCTCTTATCATTTCATCTGGTCCAAGACCCAATCCAATTGCAATTCGAGCAATATCTCGTCCAGTAACAGTGACTAGAAGAGAATCCTGTCGACAACAAGCACCGCATTTTGTACACTCAAACTTGACTGGTGGATGTATTAAATTCATACAGAAGCCTCCGGTCAGTAAGCATAAACCAACCAGTCTAGAGCAGTGTTAGAAGGAAATCAGCAAGTTTGCCAAGACCTTCCTTTATCTCAGATAATTCAGTAGCATATGAGAAACGTAGATGACTATCATATAACTTTCCAAATACAATTCCAGGTGTGGAGGTGATACCAACTTTCTTGAGAATCAACTCTGCTAGTGTGTTACTGCTGAAGCCATATGTCGAAAAATCTGGAAAGACATAAAATGCACCCTTAGGACTGACACATTGGACACCTGGCATGTTGCAGAAGATACTTGTGATCACATCACGACGTTTCTGATAATCTGCAGTCATCTTCTTGATAGAGTTTTGATCTCCAGTGAGTGCTTCATATCCCGCATACTGAACAAAGGAGGTGGCACAGGATGTTGTGTTTTGTTGAATTCGGACCATGTTGTTGATAGTTTCCTCATTTCCAATGGCATAACCAAGCCTCCACCCTGTCATCGCATATGTCTTTGAGAATCCACTGATGATTAGTGTGTGATCCATGTTTGGATCGATTTCTAGCATCGATGACTGCTCGAATCCATCATAAACAAGCATTTCATATATTTCATCCGAGAAGACAACAAAATCGTGATCAACCGAAAGGTCATGAATGAGTTTCAGGTGGTCTTTATCAAGAACTCCGCCTGTTGGATTATTTGGTGTGTTGATTACAAGAGCAGTAACAGATTTGGAACAGGCATTTTTCAGAGCTTCTTCATTTAGTACATATCCAGGAAAAGTGCCAACATCGACTGGTTTCGCACCAACAGTTCGAATCATGACTCGATATGTAGGCCAAGCAGGTGACAGTACTAGAACATCATCTCCTGCATCGATTGTGCTGAGAAATCCCTGAAAAAGTGCCATCTTTGCACCTGGAGTCACAATGACATTCTTTTGTCCATTAATCTTGATTCCTCTGTCGTTATAGAATTTTCCGATTGCATCGAGAAGCGGAGGAATACCTCGTGAAGGAGTATATCGTGTGAAACCACGGTTAAGAGCCTCAATCCCCGCATTGATTATATTTTCAGGTGTCGGGAAATCAGGCTGACCCACTTCAAAGTGGTAGATGCGTCTGCCTTCAGCTTCTAGCCGTTTTGCAAGTTCAAACATACCAAGGGTATCAGATATGGGAATCCGTTCCATCGTGTGGGATGTCCAATCCATTTGAAGCACCACTGAATGACAATAATTCGTGCAAATCAAAGCACGTTCGAGGTTTATTCGCTCACTATAATATAATGATAAAATTATTCCTAATGTACTATTTTTCGAAACATGACATTATCTCAGCTATCTGATGATCAGTGCCTCGAACGTTAATTCGATCAATCAAAGCTTCACCTAGTCCTAGTCGATGAGCCAATCTTAAATGATTAACCTTCATGGGGTCAATCCCAAGTAAGCTTGAGCAGAATGAGTCCACAGCGATGGGATCGATACCAACGATGACCCCACCAACATATCTTGTACTACGTTCTTCTCTTTTTCCCAGCACGACATTGGTCAGGTCTATCACTGATAGGTTGGGTCGATACATCACTAATAGGTCAATTAGGACCTTGTCAATAGTAGAGTGATACACACTCTTGTCATGTTCAGGAAGAAGTCCAAAGAGGTTCTTTACACCAGCACCAATCGAACAAACATCAGGTTCTAGCTTTACTGTGGCCACATTGATAATGAAAATGGCGTCATGTAAAATCTTGGGCATCTTTCTCTTCTCAAGATAATTTCCGGGAAAGGTGACCGGGACTAGTTCGGTATCGGAGAGGTTCAAGAGCTCCACATGCTCGTTCTTCAATTCATCGTAGCCGCATCGTGAAAATGCATCCTCAGCTGTGCGAAATGGGTTATCACTCTCAACTATTTTGATAGGACCAAGAGAATCAAACATCTGTATAACAGCTCTAACCAGTTCCACATCAGTGTTGCCCGGTAAATCGGGGTCGAAGATTGATGGTTTGATCACTACTCCTGATATTTTCCTTCGGGGGATTATTGGTTCATTCAGTTTTGCAAGAGCTGCCCTCAGTGCTGCACCAGGGCTATTTTTCACCCCCACTGCAACCTCAGACTGGAATTCCATGGAATACCATTATTGCTGTCCAAGGCTTTAAGTGAGCCCCTGTGTTCATATTGAGAGAGATGAAGCTCACTGACAAGCAGAGAGAGAGATATTCACGAATGCTAGCACTTCGTGATTTTTCTGAAGAAGACATGAACAAAATCATGAATACAACAGTAGCGATGTTAGGAGCAGGTGGACTCGGTAGTCCATCACTTCGACTTCTTACTGCTATTGGTTTTGGTAGAATAAAGATTGTTGATAGAGATATAGTAGAGCTTTCAAACATTCAGAGACAGACGGTGTTCAATACTGAAGACATTGGCAAGCCTAAAGCAGAAGCTGCTGCTGAAAATCTCTCCCTAATGAATCCTGAGGTTCATTTCGATCCCATCTGCATATCAATTGACAACGAGAACATTGTTGATTTATTGAAAGGTGTTGATGTCATCGTTGATGGATTAGACTCATTCAAAGCTAGGAGAGCTGTCAACAAAGCAAGTCTTTTGCTGAAAATACCATATGTGTTTGCAGGGGCTGTGGAGTATTATGCAAACCTCACTACCTTCATCCCTGAAAAAACAGGATGTCTACACTGCGTGATGGGTGACGCAGAGGATAATCCTGAATACACCTGTGCACATGTAGGTGTATCTCCAACAGTACTATCAATTGCAGCCTCAGTAGAGATAAATGAGGCGATCAAACTTGCGCTTGGGAGAGAACCTGACTTGGCTAACCGCTTGATGACAATTGATACAAGCAGCCTAAGCTTTGATTTCTTCGACATTGGAAGAGCGACAGATTGTGATGTGTGTTCTCACCCTCAGATAGAGCCTTCTCAAAATAGAAAAGAACTTGGAGTAATTCAGCTTTGCTCTCGGAGCTACAATGTATCACCCACAAAGCCACTTGAACTTGATTTAGACTCTCTAGCGAAGAAGCTTGACTCATACTACTCTGTCGATCGAAAAACCCGTTTTATTGTCGTGAGAATCGATCCAGAAATCAGGGTGACTATTATGTCAGCTGGCAATTTAATTGTGAAAGGCGTTAATAGTGCTGATGCAGCTGCCAGACTCTTTCATGATTTGATAGAGAACGTGAATTAATCTCCAAAGAAGAGACGTCGTGCTCGCCGCCTACGTTCTTCCTCATCCTCATCACTTTCAGGAGGAGGGGGTGGGGCAGGTGGTTCCATAAGCGGTTCAAGATCCTCTGTTGCATCAACATCTTCCTCACTAACAGGACCACTCTCCATTTCATCTATGGGCAAGTCTGGAGGCTCTGGGATACTTGTTGAATCAGTTGATGTTCCAGGTAATTCTATCTCCATAGGAGGAGGAAGCTCGACATCCTCGTCTTCGATGAGCTCTGAATCCTCGTTTGTGGGAGTAACCGCTTTCTCATAATCAGCCCACGTGAATGATGGCTTCTGTTCAACATCCTCGGCATTTGCTTCGTCCATTATTTCTTCAGGAGTGGTATCTTCTTTCTCAGTAATATGTGGAGATTCAACCATGAGATCGGTAGGTTCGACAAGTTCAAAATCTGTGGAAAATTCGCGGAGAGGTCCTTCCAATGAGATATCCTCAATTGCATCTTCTTCAAGACGATCAACTGCGTCTATACTCATGGGCTCATCCTCTGACTCAATTGGGACATCCGAAGGTTCGGGTGACATATCATCAGGAGTCACCTCAAACATCTCATCGGATTCCTCCTCTGTTGAGGAGCTTATCTCATATCCAGGAGGAACTCGCTTAATTTCTTGTGAGTCCTTAGATGGTGCTTCATCCTCAGCAAAGGTAAGCCCTAAGTCATCTTTTAGACAGGACTCGCATCTCTTTGCTGCTGCCACAAGACCATCGTGTATGAAATCATCCAGTGACTTTGCACGCTCTTCATTTCTTCGTGCCCATTTGATAAAACTATCAATCATTCTTAGTGCATCACGCACACCCATCCAATATTCATCTGATCGTTTCTTCTCTGAGTCCACTACCGACACCAAGCTGAGAACGAGCAGGAAGTGAGAAAAATCTTCGTGTTACGTGTCACTTCTTCTTCTTGCCCTTTTTTGTTTCAGTTCCCTTTTTCTTCGTACTAGTTTCTTCCTGTTCCTTTGCCTTCTGACCCTTCTCTCTTAGTGTAAGGATTTCTTCAATTAACTCATCAAAGGTGTGGTGAATCTCATTGCGTTTGAATTCATCAACACTAGACCCAATTGTAACAACTCGTGTTGGGATTTTAGCACCAAGGTTCTCACGAACCTCATTTCTATACACAACTTCAAGCTCAGGGTCTGGATCCCTCAAGACAATTATCGCAGCACTTGCACCTTTGAATGTCAGTGATAAGAGAATATCAAGCGCAGCATGTTTTGGAGACATGAACACTGCTCGGACCTCAGAATCATCTGTTGTGTGATCAGCTGATACAATACGTATTCCATCAACTTTGACAACTGGATCGAAGGTCGAAAGAACATTCTCCAATAGTGAATCGTCAGGACCAACCACTGTAATTTTAAAGAGGTATTTTGATTTTCCTCTCTTAACTTCCTTTTTGGTTACTTTTGGTGTCATCCTTTCAAACCCCCGCACCATATTGTAGTTATCATAGACGATGACTGCAATGGTGGCTTGGCACTAGTTGTTACCTCATCTGTTGTTGATATGTCTTATGTGCATTATCCAAAGTCAATCTTTGCTTGTCATAGCTATAGATTAATACGCATCGACAAGTTGGAGCTTATCTGTTGATACCCTTCATGGTTCAATGGTGAGATAAACTTGCGTTATCGTGAATTGTACCTTATCACAATCGGTTTCATCATCCTAGGACTAGGCCTTGCTCTTTTAAATCATGAAGGGGACACATCGTTCTTCATATTCCCATTCTTTTTTACTGGTGAACTTGCCCCAATGTTCATCTTGATGACACTCTTCGCTGCGATGATGTGCTTCTGGTGGGTAAACAAGACTTGGGTAGGTGACGCAAGATTCGACAACTATCAAGAAACAAGACCACATTTTCTGCGGGTAGTCTCAATATGTCAAGTCTGTGGCGCGCCTCTCCCTGAGAATGCCTCTTATTGCCCTTCGTGTGGAAGTGCTGTTGATGATCTTGTTTTCTAGCAATATCCAGGGTGAGTTTGCATTATGATTAGGAGAGTTCGTCTAGAAGATATCGATCGCGTAATGGAGATAGAACGAGCATGTTTCCCTGTAGCTTGGGAGTATTCTATCTTCCTCAATATTTGCCTACAAGGAGGAGAGATGCCCTCTGGGAAAACGGGGTTTCTCTTTATGGATGTTATTGAGAAAAACAAGGTGGTGATTGGTTATGCAGTTTGGGAAACCAATCCCAAGAAGTCCCGAGGACATATACTCAATCTAGCGATTCATACAGATGAGCGAAGGAGAGGGTATGGCAAAATGTTGTTGGCACATATTTTGGATCATCTGGAAGCTATTGGCATAACCTCCTGTATTCTTGAAGTTCGTGTGAGTAATGCCCCAGCTAGGGCGCTCTATGAATCCAATGGGTTTGTTGTTTCCTCAAGAATTCCTGGATACTACTTTGATGAGGATGCACTTGTGTATTCATTGCAGCTGTAGTCATGCAGCTCTACTTCGAATCAAACGTGGCCCAAGCACATCATGATAGAGCTTGAGATATGTTTGGTCCTCGGAAATGACTGAAATCAGTCTGTCTGACTCCTTGGCACCTCCAACGAGTATCTCGCGGTCATCTATTATTGTTAGAAGCATTGGTGTATGTGTGTGCATTATACGCCAGCCATCGAGTGCTTCCAGTGCGGGGTCAGGTTCATCCATTTCCGGCAATACTAGAACTTTGCGTCGAGGCGTCCTTACTCTCGCTAGTTTCTTCAAGTCCAGACACGACACATCATGAACTGAAATCACAACGGATTCCTCTGCCCTACTTGCCATATCTACAATATGGGTACAAGCTTCCTGAAGTCCGCTGAGATACCAAGTTCTTTCAGTGGGAACCTCAAGTAATTTCTCACTTGCTGCATGAATCGCATTGAGCGTATCAACAGCCTTTGAGGTCAAGTTAGTTACACCGGATATTGTTACTTTCACATTTTCACTCAAGGCATCTATCTCATTCTTTTGAGTATTTGACCAACGTCGGAATGATTTATCCACTTGGTCACTAAACTTTGAGAGAGCTTCGTTTCTCTTTTGCTTTAACTCGGTTACTCTTTCACTTGATTGGTTACGGCTATCTGTAACGATTTCAGTAAGTGTTTGATTCTTTGCTCCTAAATCAGAATGTACCTTCTCAATAAGTGTTGAAGTCTGAGTACTGAGTTGTGTCTTTAATTCCAAACCAATTATTTCCAATTTCCGTGCTGCATTTTGGTTTGTCATTATAGCACCTTCTTGGACAGCTTTTATGGCTTCATTTCGTTTTTCTGTGGTTTGTATCGATGACTGTTCAAGCAGGTTTCGAAACTCTTCAGATGCTGACTCAGATGACCGTTGAAACTCAGTGAAAGATGATGCTAGCTTTTCAGCCACCATTCTATAGTCCTGATTTGTTTCTTGGACTATCTTCTCCTCCACATCTACAAGTTTTTCTGCCATTGCACTTGGCATTGATGTGAATGCGTTTTGACCATTTGCAAGAGCAGTTGCACAACTCTCTCCGAATTCATCTATCCTAGCACTGACGGACGACTCCGCATCTTCAATTAATGTTGCTATGATCTCAGCCAGTTTCTCGACATCCGCATCACCCCGTTCAATCACAGAAGCTGAAGACTCCTCTGCAGTCTTGAGGAGATTCTTCTGTAACAGTACAAGTTCATTCGAGAGTTTGTTTCCGAAAGTGTCAAGGGATGTAGCAATATTAGCGACTGTCGAGTCAACCCAAACTGTGGCAGCATCGAATGCTTGAGTGACTTCAGCTCGTCTTTCTTCAATAGCTTGAATAACTTCTTCCTTTGCTAGGTTGCGACCTTTCACTCCACTAGTTTCGCGTTCAGAGAGTTCGGAACGAAATTCTTCAATCTTCTGCTTCGAAACTTTCATGCGTTTTGTAGCGAGCTGGTTGATCTTCTTACTAGTATCAGCCAGGTGTCGTTGCTTGTGATCTTTTTGCTCTGAAATGAAGGTCTCAGCGACGTTCTTCGCTGATGCAGTGCTTTTCTCTAGTGCATCAATCGTCGTAGCACGAACATTATCCAGCCGCTCAGTGATTGTGTCTCGAGCACCATCAACTGTTGTGTTGAATTCCTTTGTGACTTGGTCAAGATTCTCAGTAAATTGCTTGATGATGCCGGTTTCCATCTTGCTAAGGTTATCTTCCGTGCTAACTATCGACTCTTCAAGCTTGGTAAGAGCGTCAGCCATATTAAGTGAAATTTGATGTCGCTTTTCAACAATCATTTCCTCTAAGGCATGTTTTACGGATGCAACAGATGAAGCGACCTCATCAATTTTCATTCCCAGCTCACTAGTATATTCTTGCTGCAGTTTCAATGAGTCTTCTTTAAGTCCGACCATCTCTGATTGAATGGTTGTCTTAAATTCAGCATGTGTTGAAGCTATCAAATCCCGAGCTTCAACAGTTTGACTCGATAGTAGACCATTAAAAGTGGCTTCAATTCCTTGGGTCAGAGTAATGAATTGACGGGTAATCTCTTCTAGGTGTGTATGAAACTCATCGCGAATGCCTGATGCATGTTGGTCAATACGTTCTACTTGTTGCTTGATCAGCTCATCAATCTCTGACTCAATCTTCTCAGCTTGAGAGCTTATGGCAGTGACTCTCTGGGTCATTCGTTTATCAAGCCGATCTCTCAAACGTTCATAGAGCTTCTTAGAATCAAGTATTTGTTTCTCTGTTACAGTGGTAAAGTTATTAATCAATCCCTCCAGATTTGATCCGACACTTGCTTCGAAATCATGCGCAGTCTTCTTCACAGATGTAATTACAGCCTCATTCTTCGTGCTTGTTGATTTGATGACCGAGCTAAAAGCTGATTTCAGCCTACTATTCATTGCTTCAGCTAGAGTGCTCAACTCATTGGACTCAGTATCGAGAATGGATGAAATATCTCCTGCGGTGGTCTTCAAATTAGCCTCTATTTGCTTCGCTGTATCTTGTACCCATTTGTCAAGCTCAGTATGAAGTGTCTTCGCAGCCTCATCGCATCCTGATTGCTCAGTTTCATTCTGCTTTTCAAGAAGTTCAAGCATCAAAACCCGCGTGTCAGCAAGTGTAGTTTCACAATCCGTTCCTAGGTTGTTTGCGAGACCTTGTATCTGGTCATACTCTTCACCAACCATCCCATTCGCTTTTTCAATATGAGAAGTGAGTGTGTTCTTCATCACCTCAATGTAGCTTGCATCTGCAGAGGCAACTTGTTCCAGTTGGGAGGTCACAGATTGGGATGCCATATCCATAAAACCAGAAACTTCTCCTTTCCATTCGCTGATGCCGCTACTGGCTTCGTCAATAATCTCTGCAGCTGAAGTTATCTTGTTCTTCGTAAACTCCCCAAACTCGGTGGGTATTGTTCGGGCATGTTTCAGGACTTCGGCCAATGATTCCTGACCAGCTGAGTAAGTCTGGCTCAATTCGTCATCAAGACGTGAAAGGAGTTGGGTGATATCTTCTGACACAGAGCTGAGTATCTCGACACCTCTATCGGATGCATTAGAGGTCATCGAGCTCAGTGTCTTTGTTAGCTCTTGAGTGATATTCTGCAGAGCATTTGATGACATTTCAAGAGCCTTTGTGACTGCATCACGTGCAATAGCTATGAGTGAAACAGCTTTTGACTCAAATTCTGAGATTGATGTGAGTGTTGTCTTCCTTTCAGCTTTTAGCCACCTATCGAATTCGCGGGATATTCGAGTCACTTCTTTTTCCAACTTTACCTGGCTCTTGTCAATTTCACTCTGCAGTTCGCCAAGCTTCGCTCCAAGCCTATTGTCCAGTGATGTATCCAACTTGTTCATTATGTCTTCAACATCTTCTGAGAGTGCACTCATCACTCCAGTTGCTGTATCCTTGACCTGTTCAATGCGAGTACTGACTAAATCCACCATTTCATCTTCATATTTCGTGAGAGACGCTCGTGCAGCCTCAAGTGACTCAACTTGAGAACCAATCACCTTCTCAACATTTTTGTCAATCTCGTCTCCTTTTGAGCCAAATGTCTTTTCAGAAAGATCACTCAGAGAACTAACATCACCAAGAATGGTAGATAACTCACCGGACAATGAAAGGTTCGGTGGTATCGAACGGTATACAGGAATGATTCCTTCAATCTCTTTTATCAAGCCCTTCTCCACTAATCTTTGAAGGGCTTTTTCGACAGTTTGAAGTTTCTCACCCGACATTAGAGACACTCCACCTGCTGTCATATTCCCACCAAGGTATACAGGCAGTATAGCCTTGGACTCGACATCCGTGATGCCTAGATTCTTTTTCAACACGGAAACTACTTCCGTAATTACATCATCACTCATTTGTGCATCCCACCACTGACAATTTATGTGACAATCATGTGTGACATTTTGTCAGTCTATTCTTTCTCAAACTTCGATACTCTATCAAAAAGGGTTCTCAGCTGACCCGCTTCAAGATTTGAGGATTCATCATCAGCAATAACCTCAGCATTAATGATGACCGAATCCCCGCTCTCAGATTTATAGATAGAATCAAAGCCACTTAATGACCCAGATTTCAGCTGACTCTTGACACTGCTAAGGGTATGACCTTTGACCTCAATAGTAAGGAGCCACCAGTTCAGAGTAAGATCGGTGACACGTATGTTCAGACCATAATGCTCTGCGAAAATCTGACAATAGAGACCAAAGACCCGATAGTTCTCAATTCGATCATGTTCTGGATTTAGTGTCACAATTCCTCTCCCAAAATCGAAGCGAAACATCAGATTGCTACCTATCACAAGCATTACATTTTCCTCATGAGCTGAGGAAAAGCCTTTCCACTCTTTCTTGAACTTGGTTGTAAAATGACGGATAGAGCTTACGCCTAGTGTAGTAAGTAGATCTTTAATTGGTATTCTTCTATCTGTCATCTCCCTTCCTTTCTTTTCTAGAATGAATCGTCGTATCTGTTCAAGATACTGACTATAGCAAAAACTTGGAAGGTCTTGAGGGTTGACGCCAATTTCAATTAATGCGTTTAGAAAGTTCCTATTCATACACGCAGGCCGTACAGTGCATCCTAGTCTATCCTCCTGACAGGTGATGCACTTTTGTTCATGTAACTCTACTAGTTCAAGAGCTAGTTGATTGTCAGCTGCGGCATCTAAGAGAACAATCCTATCCGCGAGTTCTTCCTTGTGTTTCTTCAGATTCATGAACGTCAAGTCCTCTAAATTGTGGTTTCGGAAAGAGATTTAGCATTGCAGCTCGAATCTGATTCCATTCATATCAGAATCACTGAAAGTGAGTCAAGTTGCGCATTGTGGTTTGATAGAGATAAACCTTGTTTTAATAAACAGATATAGAGAACTCGAAATCAGGAAAAATCAACTACTGGCAGCCATTTCTTTGAGTTTGCTCTTCCATGATTTAATTTCTCGACTAAGACTAGCAATATCATTCTCATTCAAAGTGGCAGTTGGAGGATAGGATTTGAGTTCTCGTGCGCGTTTCCCAAACTGGAATAGTACAGGAGTGTGTCCCTTGATTAGAGTCGTGAGTTCATCACGGACCTCCTCCAGTGCTTCAGCCATCTCAGTTGCTTCGGTCTGAGGAACGACAAGAGTCATCAGGTTGTCCATTAATGCATCAATTGTTGAGGGCAGATTGGCTTTGTCAACTGATTTGACCTTGGGTTTCTCCTCTGGTGGGGCTTCTTTTGGTGGTTTCTTGGGTTTCTTGGATTCCGAAGCCTCGTCATTCTCGGATTGAATGAAGGTTGTTAGCATTTCCACCGCTTCAGACACCTTATCAAGAGCTGCATTATATTTCCTCTCTATGTCATCCAGCTGTCGTACAATGATTCCCACAATTTCCTTTGTTTCTTCAAATTGACCAGAAAGATTCTGAACTTGTTCCTCAAGACTCGACAAACCAGCAATGTAATTCTGGAGGTCATCGAGCTTCTTTGGTATACCCTCACTATCAGCCAAAGTAACAAGAATATCATCTAACTTCTTTATGATGACAGCAGACTCCTTTGAGTCTTCAATCTCCTTCACTATTGAGTCGATACCTGTGACTGATTTCGTGATATCATCCAGTTTCTTATCCATCTCTGACACGAGACTTAATGTTTCGAGATCCTCTCTAAGACTAGCCAGCTCTTCAGAGAGTTGATCTACTTTCTCTTGGATTTCTTCGATTGCAGAGTCTGTTTTATCGGTGGCCATAGCATCCCCAACTAGATGACGATAGTGTCCGTTCTGTATCAGGGAGTGTAATTAGCCTTTCGGGAATGTCATATACCTATCAAAAAGAGGGGTCTTTGGAAGAAGATGAGATATTGTAACTATTGTTCAGGCAGTTTTTGCGCGAATTATCTCAATATTTGCAGCCTTGAGCATAGGAATAACATGTGCTTTGTTTTCAGCATTCATTCCCTTCCAATCTATGATGGCTGCAACAATTGGATTCGTGGAACGATTTATCATCTGCTCCACTACTTCAACTGTCAATTCGTTCACTGCATATTTCGGAGCCATGTGACCGATTTTGTAGTTTTTGTCCAGCACTAGCTTGTTGAACTTACTAGCATAGTGCGTCCCGCCAAAACCAATAACAGCATCACCAATTAATGGTTCATCAATACAGTCAACTGCAGCAGCAGCCACTGCCTTTGCACCTTCTTCGTGTGTCCAATACTCCTCTGAGCTTCCAAGTTCCACAAAGACGAGGGGAGTGTTCATAGATGTGGGACCATGATGCGTCACTTCCAAGGACACGTCAAACTCCGTTAATCCCCTTTTATTTCGTTCTTCAAACAACCGTTTGAGGGCAATGGAAACAAGAGAAGGAGCAGATACTGATAATTGATGTGGTGCACCTCCGAAGAGTGCTTCTGCACCAAGATTTCCCGTACTATGGACCAATAACGCAGGTTGTCCTGACTCAGCTCGATGCCGAGAACAGAATATGAAGACATCTGCGTCAAAATGACTTTCTAGGTGGTCACAATGAATCATGTCTCGGGTTGTGGTTATCAGCTTTGCAGAGTTGCCTTTTGAAAAAACGGGACTCCCCTCAAAAGTATCGTTAGTAAGGGTGAATCCATGATCCTCAATAAGAATGTCTTTGATAGTGAGACTCGCAATATCTTGTGTTGAAGAGACTAAAACTCTCAAGAATAACTCTCCTTGGGAATTATATCTGGCAGAGTTCAAGTAATGGTTCCAGACTTACTTCCACTTGAATATTGACCTTTTCTTTGAATGATCCATAGATTTCTGACTCTATACGGGTCTTGAATTCATTTACTTTGTCAATCTGTCGTTTGATATCATCACGAATACGAAGCAGATCATTACGGTGGTACTCTAGGTTCTTTCGAGCCTCATTCAAGGAATTTTGAAGAGCCTCATTCTTTGCATAGACTTCCGATCCAGCATATGTATGTCTTTTATTCTCAATCTCTTTTGCCTGGTCCTGTAGTTGCTGCAAACCGCCCTTCTTGATCGTTTCAACCTCTTCTATAGCCCGTCGTGCGAGTCGGTCCTTAAGGGGCAATTTCCCTTTTTCAATTGCCTCCTCTAACCCAACAAGTCCCTCAATTAACACTGGATAACCCTCTGCTTCCTGAGTAATCGCAACGTAAGGATCCTCGAAGTAGTCAGTCAAAGCTTTCTGGCCAGCTGGACCTATTCGTACACCTGTATCATGTTGGAAGAACTTTTTGACCTGTTTCTTTAGAGGATTCAGCTTCATTCTGAGTAGGCTACGGACATGTTCAGCCTGTTCGTCTAAATTGAGGAGTTCGGAAACATTTGAAACCTCGGTGAATTCGGCATGTGCTTTCTTGGCATTATTGTATTCAATCTGTGCAGTTTCTATCTTCTGACGGACCTGTCGTATTTGACTCTCGAAAATCTCCTTGCTGAAGGTTAAATCATGGAGTGTGTCAATTCGACCTCCAATCCGTTCCAGATCCTTTACCCAACTGAACTCGTATAGTAACTTACCAATTTTATTCATTTCTCGAGCCAGTTCTTTCATATAGGTATCAAGAGATTTTATCACATTCTTGTATCGTTTATCCATCCGTCGTATCCATCTGGCTCCTGCACCCCATAGCTCTTGGATAAATCTCTGTATCTCTCCTTGCATTGCCTCTGTGTTCTCGTAAGTAATCTCCTTACCAACATAGAAATCAGAAACAATTTCCTCGACCTTCATTGCAAATCTAGAAGCTATACTTCCGGATTCGAGGTCCTCATCCTCTTCGTCTTGAAACCCTTTGGACAACTCCTCAATGTCCTTTAATGCTGTTTCGACGATTTTATAGCTCTTCTCAGCTTGCTTGATAAAGTCCTTTGACTTTTCCTTTAGCTGCTTTCTATACCACTTTTGGAGTTGTTCAACATTGAGGTTTGTCATCTCAAGACTCACCAAAACATGTCACGATTTTGCAGGTGGTTTATCAACTTTATGACCTGTGAAATAGTGTATTGCATCAAGACCCATCATGACGTTTATATCTGAATTGAATTACGGTTCATTAGCATTGGTAGCGTGATCAGTCATGTCTGAGACCTTGGAAACCGGTAACCGGAAGCCGAGGCTTGATCTCACATATTGTGTCGAGTGCATAACCTGAGGACGAGGTAGTCTGGGTTTCTTCATAAAGCGCCTCAGTCTGATAGATTCCCGCGGAAAGGATCGTTTGCTCCTTCGGAATCCAACAGGGTACAAGGGTGGATTCTGGCAGACATACTATGTGGATGAGATATTCTGCATGGCTGCGTCTACCGAAAATGATGCCTTCTCTGTTGTGAGCAAAGCGATGAAAAAAGGGAAGTTAGGTGTGTCCCTTGATCATTCGCCTTTTCTGGATGGAGTGCCTGCGATTCGAATAGACCTCCAAGTTTGGAGTTACAATAAACCCTTCATGTTGATTCAACATAAGACCACGAATGTAACGGATCAAACAATCAAAAACATGAAGCTCTACGAGCTCATAGATTTTGATATTGGAGGTCCTGCCAGCTACAAAGACGACAAAGGCATCTATGATCCTAAGGCAGATCTCATGCTCGTGTATGATGGAAATCCTTTGGTAGTTGGTATTGCATCTCGTCCTGGTCCTGACCGTTGGGAGATATCTCCGCCCACGAAGCTGCTAATCAGTGAAGATGCTCCGGATCTACGTAAAAACATGAAGCTCGGACCAATGGATGTGGCGACAGGACTCCAATGGAATCTTGGAAACTTGAAACCTGAAGAGAGTAAGACTATCGACATCATTATTGCATCAACGACAAGTCGTTCAGAGATCAGGACTCTCATCCCTGAAGGATGGAAGCAATTCAGCAGTAAGATACAATGACGCAAGAACGTAAAGCTCTGCAGTTCTTGCTGAGAACTGGGAAGCTCCCAGTATCTTCTGTTGAGAGCTGGAAAAAAAAGGGAAAGGGGCTAATAAGCCCCATATTACTAGAGAGTATCCTCTAGATAGTCCGCCAGCATCTGGGCTTCTTGTGTTAGACAGGCAAGCTGTCCTTTGCAACTGAGATCTCCACCAGTCAGTAGTCCCATGTCCTTCAGTGAGCGAAGGTTCCACTTCACAGTGCTATAGGGAATAGTACTTGTGCGTGAAACCTGGTCTGCAAGAGCTGTCAATGTTAACTCATGATGTTTGAGCAGCTCGTGACTCTTTCGTAGTACCTGCTTCTGCATGTCACTCAACCTAGCATTCGCTAATCTGAAGAACGATGCAGCAAGACTCTGAAAAGTAGTCGTTGAGACCTTACGGTCACTTAAGAACACATTCACCTCGTGACTTAATTTGGCAGTCACCTGCTGGATGGTAGTCACCTTTTGTGTTCGAGACCCGATGTTGATGGGCAGTGGTTGTAGTTTCAGTACCCATTGCGTTTTTCACCTCTGATATTTTTGGGTCCTGTTGGTCAAAATGTCGTTTGTACTTAAGCTTTGTCAGTGAAGCCAAAATTGTGAGGGACAATGATTCTATTCCATCTCTGGCATCTCAAGTCCCAAGCTTCTGAGTTTTCCAAAGCCTTGACTAAAAAGACTCATGTGATGTCTAATGCTCTCTTCAGCATCTGCTAGGTCGGTCAGGACTGGAATGATTTCCTCCAATCCACCAGACTCGAACTCTTCCTGCATCGAATGAATTGTATCACTCATACCTAGCATTTCATCTGAGATGACTTGAGTGAGATCAATCATTGATTGAACAACATCTCTCGCAGTTGAATCTGGCATATATGGTAGAAAGTCCTCAAAGGCGACACCTGCACCCTTGCACTTTTCAACTCGACCTGGGATAATCTCATCATACATCGACTGCATCCAACTGCTTATTTCTCTGCTCGTGAGGTCTCTTAGATTTTCGAGGGAGAAATATCCCGTGTAGGGTCCAAATTCTTCACTCTCATAGTATATCCAGTCCTCAAATGCTTTTAATACACGGTGCCAGCCTTCCTGCTCAGACAATGGACTCACCTGAAGTTTTGTTGTCAATTGATGTTATAAACTAGCGCGGTAGTAGTAATGTGAACATGACTCAGAAAATTCAAAATGCTATAATTGCAATTCTCAAACAGACAAAAGAGAATGAAGACCTAATATGTGCAGATACGTTGGATAGTGAATTAATTGAGCATCTTGGAATTGCTTACCACGGACAATCTACACTAAGCATCAATCGGGAACAAAGAATCACTCTTGCCAAAAAAGCTGTTCAACTGGGAGTCAATTTTGCTGAAATCGTGGAATTGCTCATCTGGAAAGACTTTGAGGGGTTTGTTGCTTCTGTCCTTATGGAAAATAATTACGTATGTATAGAGAGTTATCGTAGACGAGGAAGTTCATTGACAAGAGGCATGGAAATTGATGTCATTGGTCAAAGAGGAAGGACCATTGTGGCAATTGATGCAAAATTGTGGAGTATAAGAGCTGGCAAAGCATCAGCTCTCAAAAAAGCCGCGGAGAAGCAAAAAGAAAGAACTAGAGAGTTGAGTTTTGAATTGAATAACCTGTCTAAGAAAATGGGAAGACTGCCTGCAGGTGAATACCAGTTCATTCCAGTGATAGTCACCTGGCTGGTCGAGGAAGTTGAACTTCACGAGGGAGTACCGGTTGTACCTATTTTCAAACTGAATTCATTCATTTTGGACTTTGATCAGTATGACGACCTTATTGTTTCTTATTCAGGACATCATCACATTTCTTCGAACTGAAACAAATTGTTTGTGACGGTGTCCATTAACAACTCATCTATTTCGAGTTGGGCTATGGAATGTGCGTCTGCAATAGCAGGATAAGTTAGAAGATTCGCTCTAGTTGCTTTGGTCAATGACTTCACACGATCTTCAGGACTCAAGGGAGGCATAGGTTCATAGGGGGTTGCAGCCTGTTCGAGTTCCTCTATTGCTTGTCTGAGAGATTGGTTGGATATGGTTCTTGGGTTTAATGATGCAGTCCCTGCACTGCACGAAGAACCTTCACCCTCAAAGTTGCCATGACCAACAACTAGAATCCGTCTGTTTTCTTTTATGGGCGATAGCCATCTCTGAAAGAACTTCTCCAATTGAGCAGTTTCATCATCGTTATCGCTATATTGCGGTATATATCCTCCCAAGGTTTGAATTGCCATCGGAACGCCCTTGCCTGTGAATGGAGGACGAATCCTAGAGTCAGAACAAAGGAGGACTAGTAGACTATCGTCTAATTCCTCAGGTATTCTGACTTTGTGAATTAGCCTATTCTCGTATTCATAATCTCGCCCTTTGCCATGGACTATGATTTTCACGCTTCCATTATCATAGTTCACTTGGAAGGCAAGTATTGGCAGCGACTGCAGATCGGGATGAAGCGTGATGTTCTCTAAGGTTTCTCCAATCAATTCTAGAGGTTCATCTATGTCAAATGTAACGATTATTCCTTTCTTGTTGGGAAATTTGCTATTGAATGAGGCAGGACCCTTGAATAGAGTCGGAGCAAGATCTGGAGGCAGCAATGCGTATCCTGGCACCCGCGTTGCATGGAAAGCATCTCCCTGACTCATGTTGAAGAGCTGCAAATCTTGACCACTCCTGTTTATAGGAGAAATCAGGAGAAACCGTGGAGATTGTCCCTGAGATGCACGTTCCATAAGTGCCACAAGCAACGGGTCCTTTTTGCGCTCATCAACGAGTTTCTCAGACAACTCCATCAGACTGTTGATCATTCCAAGTGACTCCAGTTTGTCATATAGATTCTAATCACTTGTAGAGTTTTGGATTCATCCCAAGTAATATGCAAGTTCATGGATAGTCCTTTTAACGGAACACCAAATTTCAATGGGTGGTTCTTCTAGGTGATATCCATGTCTAGTCTGAAATTCGGGGTCATTTACCATGAGAACATAAACAATTGGGCAACAAAAAGTCTCATTGATACCATTCAAGCAAAGGGGCATGTAGTGAAGCCATTCAGACTTCCTGATGTTTCAGCTCGACTTCCAAATAAGTTCACTTACCTAGAGGATGAAGACATCTCTGATATGGATGGAGTATTGGTTCGTACAATAGGATTTGGTACAGGTGACCAAATAACCTATAGAATCAGCCTCTTGGAGCACTTTGAGGACGCAGGAATCTATGTCATGAACCCCGCATATTCCTTTAGGAGAGCCAAGGACAAATATGCAACCCTTACAGCACTACACAAAGAGGGCATTAGAGTTCCGCGAACGTACATAGGGGAGAATCTTGAAGCTGCAATTCAATTCGTGGATGAGGTTGGTGATGTTATCATTAAACCTCTGATAGGAGCAAGGGGGATGGGAGCTATTAGAGCAGAACATCGTGAACTCACCTATCGTGCAATGAAGTTCATCCATCAATTGGGACAAGTACTGTATGTCCAAGAGTTCATTGAAAAGCCAAACAGGGATGTCCGAGCCTTTGTCATTGGAGGCAGATTGATTGGTGCTATGTACAGATACATTCCGGATGGTATTGAGGGCGAATGGAGAACAAATGTACATGGTGGAGGAGTCGCAGAACTTGCCGAGTTGGCCTCTGAATATGAGGAATGTGCAATCAAGACCGCAGAGGTATTGAAACTGGACTATACTGGAGTCGATATCATCGAGTCAAATGAAGGACCCTGCGTTATTGAAGCAAATGCAGCTCCTTCTTGGAGTGCATTCTCACGAGTCACTGGAATTGATATAGCATCACTGATTATTGATAGGTTGGTTGAAAGATCAAGGAGATAGTTTTGCTTTCAAGACCGCCTCAACTTCATCCTGACTAAGGATTACGAAAGTCTTTTCCTTGGTATTAATTCTACCAATCTCAAGCGTCTTTGCTTTCTCTTCAGGGTCAACATCAGTTTTTTCCGTTGTCTTCAGGATACCTTCGATTGCTAAATCAAGTGCTCCATCAAGGCTGATTGTGTCTTTGTATTTGTCAGCAAAGAAGTCACGAACGACGTCGGCTTCCTTCCCGATTGCTGCTGCTTTCCATCCCCAGAATGAACCGGAAGGATCTGTGGTGTAAAGTTGTGGACCATGATCATCAACACCAGCAACCAGCAGTGAAACCCCATATGGTCGCACACCACCATATTGAGTGTGCATTTGTTTTGTGTCACAGATATTGACAACTAGAGATGATATTGAGATTGGTTCATCGTAGCTTAGTCTGTTGATTTGCGCCTGGACACGAGCCTGATCAATCAACTTACGGGCATCAGCATGCAGACCCGCAATTGCTGTCCCCACATGATCATCGATAATTAGTATCTTCTTGAGTGAATCGAGATCTGCCATCGGATGAGGAGCACGTTTTTCTCCAACGAGAACCACTCCGTTGTTGGCTTTGATCCCAACTGCAAGGGGACCATGACGCACAGCCTCAGTGGCATACTCTACCTGGTATAATCGACCCTCAGGGCTGAAAACTGTAATTGCTCTATCATAGCCCATTGACTGTGTGGGAAACACTTTTTGAACAACACTCCAACGATATCTGACCTAGCAACAGGTGTGGTCAAATCAACGTCATTCCTAGGGCGTTTAAAAGGTTGTCTGTGTGTTCGCCCATGTTGGGGCTCTATCTCCATTCAAATTGTATTTTGATTCCTTCAGGGATTTTTCCAAGAATGGATTTTGCTTCATCAAGTAGAGGCTCAGCAAATCCCTTCACATCTTCCTCCCGAGTCCCTGATGATTTGATATAGTTCTGAATCACATAGCTACCCTCAAATCCGAAGTCCTTGAGTATTTCAGAGATTTTCAGAATGTCAGAAGGTTTGGTAAGTCCACCAACATAAGTTGTTCGTGGCCAAAAGGACACTTCTGAATCAAGAATCAGTTTGATACTCCGCTCTACACGAGGCCAAGGATTATTCTTGACCCGGGTTACTTCGCGATAGCATTCAGGGATAGTTTTCATATCAAACCACACAGAGTCCAAGAAAGGAATTGACTTCTTCAGAATATCAGGGACTGTTCCTTGAGTATTGAGATTGATATGCTTTGATTTCTCAAGACGCAGTTCTCTGAGGAGCTCTGGAAGATCCTTCTGTATTGTTGGTTCGCCCCCTGTGATACAATAGCCATCAGTGAGATTTCCTCGTAGCTGCTCCACAAGAAGGTCAATAGTTATCTCCTCACCAGAGTCTAGTGGTATGATTTCTGCGTTCTGACAGTAGGGACAGTCCAAGTTGCAGCCTGCTGTGAAAAGAACAGTGACTGGTATTCCAGGCACATCAACAAGACTGATGTCTATAATTGATGAAACACGCATGGTTTTTCAAGTCCGATTTTATCTTAAGGAGTTCGAGTTAAAATTTCAACCTATTTGACGAATATTGGAGTAGTATTACTAGATTTCATGAATCTTTTTTCTAGAACTTTCTTAAGAAAGAAACCTCCTCGGTTTTCTGGGGACCGTGCATATGACAATGGAGAACAGATGTATTTCTCGAAAGGACATACTGAGTAGCACATTGTTTCACATTCAGATCAAGCAGTGTCAATATATCGATAACTTCCCTGAAGCAGTCACAACAATAATTAACAATGCTGTGGGTAAGAAGAAGCTCAAGCAGTATAGTGAGATAAAGAACAAGCTCTATAGAATCAAAACGAGTTTCTTCACCATAAACAAGGGCAAGATTAGGAAGAAAGACTTCTTTGAAGGTTTATACGAACGTATTGAGAATCGGATACGATAACGTCACGATTGGAATTAGTCTTTGCGGCGCTCAGCCATACGAAGAGTAACAAGAAACTTCGTGCCCATAGCGGGTTTACCAATTACTCTATCTTGCACGTCGATAGTGCCGCCATACTTACGTATCATTTGGGAAACGAGAGCTATTCCTACTCCTCCGCCATACTTTCTTTCCGTAAAGAGGATCTTCTTTCGCATGTCACTAATTCCAGGTCCGTCATCTGCAATGGTTAAACGGCAACTCTCTGAGTCAACCTCACAAGTCACCCAGACCTGCTTCTCCTCCTTCGGATTGTGCCGGGTCGCATTCTCAAGAAGGTTCCAAATCATTTCACCAAGAAGGACATCAGCTTCTACTATAATGCCCTTCTTCAACCCTGTGAGGTGTACCTTAGCATTGTATACACGTTCTAGAACCTTGATTTTTTCCTTTATGACTGGTGTTAGATCTATTCGGGAGAGGGGAATGAATCTGATTTGAGCCGCACGCTTCACCTTTGTGATTAGTCTATTACAGCGTTCGACAGCATCTAGAATGTCCTTTCTGGCATCATCAATGTATGAGGCAGGTACCTCCTCCTCGAGAAGTCCGCTACTTGTCATTATCACTTGAAGCTGATTTGCAATATCATGACTAAGAAGGTCGAGATAGAACTGAACAGTTTCCTCCGCTTGTTTCTGAGCTGAGATTTCAGTGATGACAGCAAAAGTACCTATGAAGTTTCCATTACGATTAAAGTATGGAGTTGCAGAAACGATGGTGGGAATGAGCTCTCCAATCTTACTGGTCCATATCAATTCGTAACTCTCAGAAATGCCAGTTTTTCGTGCAGACACTTTTTCCTTAAAACCATTCATGGTCATTTCTTTAGTGAATTCAATCCATCTCTTTCCGATTATCTCATCGGGTTTGTATCCTAGCATACGAGAGAAGGCTTCGTTTGCATAAACTAGTTCTCCTTTTTCATTATCAATTGCTAGACCATCATTCATAGTTTCGACTAGTAGTTTATACCTTGTTTCAGACTCCTGAAGCGCATCTCTATTCTCAAGAAGCTGTGTGATGTCAAGGAAATGAGCGAATGTCTTCAGCTTTCCGTCGGCAGTTCGGAATAATTCTACCCGTCCTTCGAGAGTTATTTCTCCTCCATCCTTTCGTAGTATACGAAATGAATACACATCAGGTACTTCTTCCCCTTTCCTTCTCTTTTCATAGCGCTCTGCGACAATCTTGACCATATCATCCTTTAAGAATTGACGAAAGTCGTATCCCACAAGATCGTCTACCAGCCCTCCGAAAATTCTCGCGCCTGGCTCGTTAATGTATTCAAGAATATAATCATCACCAATAACTGCGATGCCTTCGTGAGCATTATCCAAAATGAGTTTTAGAATCCCTTTATCACTTGAAAGTTCAAAGAGCTGCTCCGCTTTGTCTGGTATATTTGACTTGCGTTTCCGAGTCCGTTTTTCAGTACCCATCACCGGTCATACTCCAGACTTCTTGTTTTTCTGTAGGGTGTTAATTAGAATCAAGTGTATTACTAAACACCTTGCTCATAAATATCCCGAAAATTGTGGTATTTTTAGTTTCCTAAGATATCACTTTTTCTAAAGGAGAAGAGTAAAGAATTACATGTAGATTTACATACGAATCACTAAGGATTGACCAGATTGAAGAAACACATTGTCATCTTTGAACCATCAGGTCTACGTATTTCGGTTGACGATCGAAGTACATTCCTAGATGCAATAAGGATGATTGGTCTTCATCTGCCATCAGATTGTGGGGGCAGGGGTACTTGTGGGAAGTGCTCCCTTGTTTTGGAGCCTTCCCCGGAACCAACCTCAGAAGATGCCAAACATATACCTTCGGAGGATCTAAGGAGAGGGATTCGCCTAGCTTGTCAACACCATGTGCAATCAGACACTCGTGCAGTCATACCTCATGTTCGTAAGGATATGAAGATACTAACACATGGAGTTTCTCGGTTAGATGAGTGGGTTCCTGATTCAGGAAATGAAGAGAAGTTTGGCATTGCACTTGATTTGGGAACAACCACATTGGTGGGATATCTTCTCGCACTAGATTCTGGTACCCAGATGAATCAGATTGCGTCACTCAACCCCCAGGTGGTCTTTGGTGAGGATGTCATGTCTAGGATTACCTATGCAATCCGAGAGCATGATGGCGCTCTTGAACTGAAGGAACGAGTCATTACTGAGATTAATGCAATGATTAACTCTCTTGTTGAAACCTCAGGGATAAGAAGTGATAGACTCTCACGATTGTCAATTGTAGGAAACACAGCAATGCACCACCTCCTTTTGGGCGCTGATGTGAGGTCGCTTGGTGCTGCACCATATGAACCCGCAATACGAAACTCAGTTCTTACTTCAGGTTATGAAATTGGCCTTGCATTCGAACAGATGCAGGTCTATCTTCCACCGAACATTGCTGGATTTGTTGGAGGAGACACAGTCGGATTTATTCTCTCTGAGCGACTGGACTTTTCGGATCAGATAGTCCTAGGGATTGATGTTGGGACCAATGGTGAGATCGTTCTCTCAAATCGAGGGGTCTTGTCCTGTTGTTCAGCCGCTGCAGGTCCAGCTTTTGAAGGGGCGACAATTCGTTATGGAATGCGAGGACAAGAGGGAGCAATCGAGCATGTTTCCATCGAAGATCCGAACAGCGCTCCTGAAATTGCAGTAATTGGTAATGTAGAACCTCAAGGGATCTGTGGTTCAGCAATTGTTGATATTGTCGCAGAAATGAAATGGTCAGGGATTGTAGATAATACAGGTAGAATACAATCAAGCTCTGCTAGGGTGTACAATGATGACGATTTTGGATTAAGTTACGTATTAGTTGAGGATAAGACGACTTCTCGAAAGATATCGTTCAATCAGAAAGATGTTCGACAAGTCCAGTTAGCGAAGGCTGCGATAAATGCTGGGGCTACGATTTTGTTACAAGAAGAAGGCTTGAAGACTAATGAAATCGACTCGGTGATGTTGGCAGGAGCGTTTGGGAGTTATATTCGCCCTGAGAGTGCTCTTGGAATTGGACTACTCCCACCTGTCAAAAGAGAACGTATCATTCAAGTTGGAAATGCAGCCGGAGAAGGTGCAAAGGCTCTTCTAATCTCATCAAAGGCAAGAGAGGTAGCTAGTAATTTTGTTTCGAAAACCAGATACATCGAGCTTGCGGCTCATGATGACTTCCAGTCTATATTCCTAAAATCAATCCATCTGCCATAGGCATTAGATTCCAAGTTCAGGAAACACAAGAGCTTTGACTCTGTCGACATTTGCACGAACAGTATCCCAAGTTTCCTCATCATCCTCAAAGGGGGGTTCTTGTTTGGGAGGATTGTATCTGTATCCAGAGAGGACTGACATCACAACACCAATACCCCACTTGAATGAGTCGTTGGTATAACCACCACCCGCAAGGACTCCAAGACGACCCTTGCTAAACCTATGAGATACATCATGAAAGTAGGAAGCAACAGACCTGATTGCGTCTGTGGTAAGGTTGAGGTGTGCTAGACGGTCTCTATAGTGAGCATCAAAACCCGGGAGCAGGATGATGAACTCAGGTTCATAGAATTCGACAAGTGGAGGTACAATCTCATCAAAGGCGTACATATAGACTCCGTCACAGGAGTCCATTGGAAAATGCATGTTTATTGTGTAGCCGCGACCGGGACCCTCTCCGATGTCATGAATGAAGCCATCATGTGGAAACATCCATTCTGGATCCTCATGGAAAGATATCTGCATCACTCCAGGGTCATCATAGAAATAGGTCTGTGTTCCGTTACCATGATGTACATCAAAGTCTGCGACTAGTATTTTGTGATATCCGAGATTTTTCAATTCAAAGACCGCTGCAGCCACATCATTGAAAATGCAAAACCCTCCGCCCCAATCAAATTTAGCATGATGAAACCCACCGGTTGGAGAGAGAAAGTGGTCAATGGTTCCTGATGCAACTGCTCGAACTCCAGTAACAGTTGCACCCGAAGTTATACTTGCATTCTCAAAGATTCCCTTGAATCCAGGAGTGTCTATGGCAATCTGACCCTCTCCAGTCTCTGAGATCCTTCTGACTGCATCAAGATACTCTTGGGCATGGATTGTTTTCAACAGCTCATCTGAGAGTGGCTCAGGAGTTATAATTTCAACATTAGGTTGACTTAGAAAATCGTTGGCAGCCAAGAAGTCTCGGACCATCTGGAATCTTCCAACACGTATTGGATGCTTCGTCCCAAAGTCAAAGGTTTCTAGGCGGGGATTCCAGAGAAAACCAACCCTGCACATGTCCGAGTTTCTCATTAATTTTCACCGAATCTGTGCATACTTATATGGCTATGCAACAAGTGTGCATAAGGTGCAGGATAGAAGTTGAAGATTCGCCCAGTTGCAGAGGTACCTACTTCTGCGAATGTATACTCTGTCTATGTTCGCCAAAGGCAGGATGCTAGCACTCAGATTTTCTCTCTTGATTATGGAGACCGCCTTAGAGTCTTTGATGCGAGGGGTACACTTCGGAGCACACGGAAGTGGAGCAGCAAGGTTCGTTGCATTGCAGTTGCAGATATCGAGGGTGAAGGCAAGGATGCTCTAGTAGGCGGGGTGGGAAAACAAGTCCTTGTTGTTGATCATAGGGGTAGCCCTGTTTGGAACATCAAGTTGGAGAGCAATGTAGTTGCATGTGATGCAAGAGATGTTGATGGCGATGATGCAGCTGAAGTCGTTGTTGCATTGCAAAACAATCGGGTAATACTCTATAACGATGATAGAGACGCCATCTTCACAAAGACCATGAGAGAACCCATTGCTGACGTGTGGTTGGAGGACATCACAAAGGACACAGAACTAGAGGTCGTAGTTGCTGACAAGACTGGATTAGTCACTATACTCACAGCAGCAGGATATCAATTGAAAGAACTTCAACTTGGGTCGGATCTGTCAGTCTTTGCAGTCCTCTCATTTAGTGATAGGACTCTCTTCATATCAGGAAACCACTCATCGACACTGAGGATATGGGATCTTGATGGAAATGAGGTTGCTCGATTAGAGGTGGGCGATACTCCAAGAGCCATGGCTACAGGGATTCCAGATGACATCTCAGATGTTGCATTCCTAGTCGTGAGTACTAAGGACCAGAAACTGAGTTTCTGGGAAGTCCAAGAGTCTGGTAAAGTGACTAGGAGCGAGAAGGTCATTCTACAGCAGATTGGTTCGACTAAGACGGTCCTCTACAGAAGAGCCATCAAATGCGGGAACTGCGGCGCTCCAGCATCGCCTGAAGCGAGCACCTGTTCATCATGCGGAGCTCGGTTAGAAATGATTGAGGAGTATGCTGTCGAGGAGTATATCCAAGAGAGCATAGACTCAATCACATCAAAGCACAACAGAATCAAGCTTAAGGAGCTGGACCGCATTCTTCGACGGACGCTTCCCAGACCTGCAGCATATAATATACGCCGTAGCCTTCAAGCCATGATTCAGAGTGATGCTATTGAAGGACACATAGATGGTAACACCTTCGTACGGACTGAACCCAAGAAAAAGATACCAACGCCTTCAAAGGAGGATATTCGGAGAGTGAAAGGGACACTACGAGATATCCTTCAAGGGACTGATACCTTGGACATTCGTCGTCTTGAAAGAGAAACAGGTGTGGATCGTGGAATTCTACGTCGGACACTCATCATTCTCCTTGGTGAGGGATCCATCAAGGGCTCCCTCATAGGGGATGAATTCCTCTTGGAAAAGAAGCAAGACATCAATGACTTCGAGAGGAAAATGCTGGATGAACTGGAAACCTGGAGTGGTTAGAATGAACATCTCAAAACGTATAGTAGTCACATTTGTAACTGTTGCATTGATACCGATATTGGTTATTTCTTCCTTATCGATACTCGCAATAAATGATGTTTCTAACGCGAACGCCGCTGACGCCGCAGAGGAATTGAAAGCAGAAGAACTTGCTAATCTTATGAGACTCTCGAATGACACGGGTCTTTTCATTGAGGAGAGGTGGAAGAATTATGTTGATGGCGTCTATATGATGGAGGCATATTGCGAAGACTTGTTTAATGAGAGAATCAATGCGACTCCAGAGTACAGTTATTATTGGGATGAGGCAGATGAGCCAAACTGGGGAGACTTGGTTTTTGAAACAACCCCAGCTATTGTTGACGCCTATTTTTCCGACTTCATCACATTTCAGACTGATTGCTACTACATGCCGCGATTTGCATGGAATAACAATGATCCTCATGACCTTTCTCCAGGAACACAATACGCTCTTGATGTTTCATCAAATATGGTGAACATCTTTCGAGCACTTCACGAGATGAACGCTGACTATAGATGGCTTTACATGGGATTTGATTTGGGAATTTCAGACCAGCACCTCTTTAGGAACTACCCCTTCGACAACCTCTTCTATTTCCAAGAGGATGATGATGGAAACCCAGTTCCACCTGAAGATGACTATGATCCCAATGTTGAAGAATGGTATACAAATGTTGTAGCACAAGACCCAGGTGATGATAGCATTGTTTTCACTGAGCCATATATTGACCCATCAGTGGGATTGGTAATCTCTATGGGCAGACCAGTGCGTTTTGACAATGGGACACTGATTGGCGTCGTGTCAGCTGACGTTACCATGGCCACTATTAATGAGAAAGTATTGAGTCTCGATGTACTAGAAAAGGGGTACTCGTTCTTGCTTGATCTTAGTGGAGTTGTCGTTGCCCACCCAGACCTAGGTGTATTCGATGACCCGCTCCCAATTGAACAGATTGAATTCGGAAGCACATCTAGCAGCGAAGCTGTAGCATTCCGAAATCTACTAACTTCCACCGTATTGATTGAATCTTCAGGATTAGAGGAATTCGAGAAAGATGGAGAAGTTTGGTATCTTGCTTATGTAAGCGTAACCAATACAGACTATGTGTTAGCAATTATAGTTCCCAATTCAGATGTCGTGGGTCCTGCAAGAGAGATGCTCGATTTGGTTGGAACACAGACACTTATTCTCACCATCGCTTTGGGGGTGGTTTTGGCAGTAGTTGCAGGAGTAGTCACGCTCGTTTCATATCGAAGGGCTAATTCAGTGATTGAACCAATCACAGAGATGACCCGCTTGGTAAACAAAATGGCTCGGCAGGACTTCACCCGCGGTATCACAACAGCAGGAGCGATGTATGAGGAGGTTGGAACGACTGTTGATGCACTCCTCAGTTTTCAAGAGGCAGCTAGGTTTGGTAATCAAGCCTTTATTCGTGGAGATCTCAACCGGGCACTAGCCAATTATCAGAACCTGTTGGAGATTAGCCGAAGACTTCAGATTGATGTAGGAGAGCAGACCATGCTCCTCAACATTGGCAATGTCTTCAGGCAGCGTGGAGATACCGGTAATGCTATGGATTACTATAGCCAGTCTCTGGCGATTGCTGAGAAGTTACTCAAGCAGGCAAAAGAGGATGGCACGGATGAACGAGATGCGATGACAAGAGTAGCCTCCCTCTACCACAACATGGCGCTTGTTGAGATGGATCGAGGTCATGCGGATAAAGCAATGAAGCTGCTAGAAGACGCAGAGGCTATAGACCGAATCCTAAAGAATGAATATGGCCTAGCAAAGCGGTTTGATGCAATGGGACTTGTAATGATGCGAGATGGTCGTTATAGTCAAGCCCAGTCTCGATTTGATGAGGCAAGAGAGATTGCTGAGTCAATAGACTATTCGAGGAGTCTGGCTTACATCCACTATCACGAAGGAGAACTTCATCAAGTTCAAGGAAAGTGGAGAAAGGCGGAGGACGCCTATAACAAAGCAATCTCCTATGGACAGGAAACAGATGAGTTGTGGCTAGTTGTCTTTGCCATGCAGAGACTTGGTGATGTCCTAGATCAGTTGAAGAAACCCAGCCATGAAGTGAGAAGGAAAGCAGAGAAACTCAGAAGGTCAATTATGTTCAGGAAGAGCGTCACATTTGTGATTGATTACTCAGGTAGTATGCAAGCCCAGAACCGGATCAAGGCCGCAGTCAATGGAGCCCTAGAAATTCTACATAGTCAGGTTAACCCTCAGGACCAAGTGTCTGTCATTGTCTTCAACTCATCATATCGAGAGCTTCTCCCACTCACTGTGAAGGGTGATCGTGATGATGATGAGAACAAGATTGTCAAGATACTCAAATCCTTGAAGTATCCTAACTACGCAACCGCCTTCTACGACGCACTTGGAAGAGCTCTCGAGGAGCTCGAGAAAATCGAGTCAAGCGAGCATAGATGGGTGATAGCTCTAACTGATGGTCAGGATAATAGCTCAAAGATCTATTCCTTGGATGTCCTTGAAGGAATCATAACTGCAGAGGACAGGATGAAGAGAAAGAGACCCCTCACAATCGAGGGCTTCATCCGAGACCATCATTTGGATGTCAATCTCCTCATCATTGGAGTGGGACAAGAGCTGAGTCAAAGAGCAGACACTGACAAACGAATAAGATCAAGCAAAACAGGACAACTCATCACTACAGAAGAGCTCTTGGAATCAATCTGCGAAAGAATTCCAGAGGGACAATACTTCTCTGTTGTAGATAGCACGAATGTTAGATTAGACATCGAAAAAGCGTTTGAGCAAGTTGGAGTTCTGATGGCACAAATGGAGGTCGGAGGTACGACTGTCGATTATTAGGAGGTGAAAAGACGATGGTACAATCTACAGCACAAACCAAGAAGAAGGGCAAGTTTCGAACAAACGTGATTCTCACGTTCCTTGTAATTTCCCTTGTGTCCCTTGCAGCCACAGGTTTAGTTTCATTGACATTTGTGGACTTGATTGGTAACTCAACACGGGACCAGAGTTCTATAGCCTTGCAGGAACAGATTCAGACGAATATGGATGAAACCGCGCAAAAGACTGCATTGGTAATCAATCAAAAACTTGCTAGCGCAGAAGGAATGATTGCTGCTGCAGCGGAGGAACTCGAAGCCTTGTTTGCCACTGGATCAACTTATGCATATAGAGAGGTGTTCTATGACCTCTTTTTTGAGGATGACACTGTCGCCCCTGCACCAGCTGATAATCACTACGATCCTGAATATGGACTCAATGTTTCTTGGGACTATAGTAGCTGGTATGTTGCCAATACCGACTCGACAACATATGATGACTATGAGTTGACTAATGCTGACAAACTTGGACGTGTATCAAATATGGATTTCATCTTCAAGGCGATACACAACCAACTTGACTTCAGGTGGCTCTATATCGCTTTTGCAGATGATGGACTTTTCATTAACTACCCAGGTAGTATCTTGGGCGAGCTGACAGATCCAGCAAGACTGGCAAATCCCTATGACCCAAGGGGCGAGTATTGGTATGAAACTATCTGGGATGGCAATGGGGATATGGTGTTCGTTGAGCCATATTATGATGAGTTTGACAATGTACTCCTAATCTCAATTGGTAAAGTTGTGTATCGAAATAGCATTCCATTTGCAGTCATCTCTGGCGACATAACTATAGAAGACATTAGAGAGAAAGTCATCAATGTTCAAGTTCTAGAGAGTGGATATGCCTTTCTCGTTGACTCCAATGGAGGCGTTGTTGCGCATCCAGAGGTCGAAGACGAGGACTATATTCTTGGACTTCCTGACCTTCTTGATGTTGAGGTGAACCCTGACTTCACCCCTGCTTTGACTCAGACTAATGTTGATCAAATCACAAATGTAGCTGAGGGAGTTTCAGGCACCCTGAGATACACCCGTGCTGGAGATGAGAGCATTCTGGTGTTCACACAGGTCGGAAAAGGCGACTACATATGCGTCATATCTGTGCCATTAGAGGAGGTCCTTGAGAGCATACCCCTCCTTGAGGCACGCATTGCTGATCAGAACGCTGAGGCTGCAACCTATATCATACTTGTCACTTTAGGAGGTATTATTATCGCAGGAGTTGTTGCAGTTGCCATTTCGAATACTATTACAAGGCCATTGCAATATCTAATGGACCTTGCACAACGCAATGCTGCAGCAAGGATTAGGGATCAACCCCTCGATAGTGGAGACCTCCAGGTAGATGCGACATACATAGCGAAAGATGATGAGATCGGCGAGCTTGCTCGAGCGTTCCAAGGAATGCTTGACTCCATTCGTGAAGAAGAGGAGTAGACCCCCTACATCTAGAATTGAAAACATAGGTGAATGCATTGGCGGAGAATAACTGGTCAGTGGACAATTCGAAACTAGTCTATGGTGTAAACAAGAACGATCTACACTTTTTGGACATAACAAAGGATGGTGAGCTCTGTCTACTGATGGGCGAGTATTTTATCACATTCAATGAAATCATCCAGAGAATCAAAACCATGAATGGTGAGTCTCCCAGTTATGCATCATCTTTCACACTCCGGGTACCACAGCTTGTGACGTATCAGATTAAGAAATTGAGGGCAGCATTCCAACATGCGATGGATGAACTTGATTACAAAGGGAGATTCATTGGAATCTATCCGGTTAAGGTCAACCAACGGAAGGACTGTGTCACAGCTGTTATTCGCTCAGATTCTGAATATGGGTTAGAGGCTGGGACGAAGGCTGAGCTCCTCCTCATTAAGAAGGTCATTGAGAGTGAGAAGCAACGACCGATTATATGCAATGGAGCAAAAGACCCTGAATACTTGGAATTAATCAGTCAGTGTATGAATGAGGGATATAACATAGCAATATCAATAGAGTCGGTCCACGAGACCCAGCTGATTGTTCAGAGGTTCAAGCCTAAAGAAACAAATCTCATTCTACGTATCAAACCCTATTTGAGTGTGGAGGGACATTGGTCTCACTCCACCGGGAGAGACTCGAAATTCGGGCTCAGTGTACATGATCTCTTAGATGTCGTTGATTTGCTAAAGGAAACTGGGTTCATCAGTTCAGTTCAGACAATACTAGCACATGCAGGCTCACAGATAACAGAGGTTGAATCCTTTGAGAGATTTGGTAGACTCTTAACCAAGATTTATGCTGAGCTAAGGGAGATGGGGCTGACTAATTTGGAGAACATAGACTTTGGCGGCGGACTCGCGATTGACTACACCAGTTCCCAGCCTTCTGACTTCATGTATGATTATGCCAGATTTTTGGTATCTGGGGTGCAGGAGCAGCTCACCGCAATGTCAGATGCATATCCACCACCAAACATAATGATTGAGTCTGGTCGAGGAGTCACTGCTCTTTTTTCCATGGTCATTGTTGAGGCTCTAGAGGTCCGATCGATATTTCCAAACCCTGCGGAAGGATATACATCTCATGAAACTAGAGATGATGAGAAGAGAACAAAAGAAACAATTAGGAAGGCATCATCCCTCAGTGAGCTCAAAGAGATATGGAACAGATTCCATAAGCAATATGGCGGGTTGACCCTCTCTGGAATGGGGTCCATCTTCGATTATGAAATGATCACGGGGATTTTGGAATCTGTAGTTCGTGAGAGGCTTGTTGAGTTGAATCTGAGCTCCTATGACATAGATGGTCTTGTCAGAGATTTCTGGCGTCCAGAGCATATCGTCATAGGTAATTTCAGCGTCTTCAACAGCATCGCTGATCATGTTTTAGTGAAACAACACTTTCCTGTCATTCCAGTACAAGATCTTCATGTAAAACCTGAAACTACGGTTCGCCTTGTGGACATAACCTGCGATTCTGATGGGGAGATCGCACAGTTCTATAGACCTCAGGCAGACAGGTTGTGGTTCACCAAGGACCACAGACTCTTGACAACAACTGATGGCAGAATGGGTGATGGAATTCCAGTGGGCAAGCTAGAGAATGTGAAGGGGTCTTGCTTTGTGTTGGCACTGGCTGGTGCCTATCAGGATGCCATAGAGATGGATCACAATCTGCTTGGAGACCTACCTGATGTTGAGCTGGTGCTTCAGGATCATGGCGAATGGGCACTTTCATGGGTGACCGGTGCTGAGTCAATTGAGGACCTCCTGAAGGATGTGGGATATGCTGATATTGACGTGGATGAGGATCCATACATGTCGGATTGAACGCTCATGAGAGAAAGTACCAAAGCCAAGTTTGATGCTATATGTGCCAGTCTATCTGGAAAGAACGTCCTTGTAGCGTTCAGTGGAGGAGTCGACAGTAGTGTGCTTGCGCATCTCGCAAAGAAGTGTGCTGCAAGTGTGAACCTCATCATCATAACAAGTCCCACAGTACCTGAACGAGAACTTCATGATGCCAGAGAAGTAGCTCGAGAATTAGGACTTGATTTGCACGAAGAGTCATTCAAATGGCTTGAAGAACAGAACCTCTCAGAGAACCTTGTCGATAGATGTTATACTTGTAAACGGGCACTAGCAGATCTATGGTTAGTATATGCTCAGAGGATGGATGTCGACACAGTCATTGAAGGGACCACTGCCACTGAAACTGAAGGATATCGTCCCGGACTAGCAGCTTTGGAGGAGGCTGCTGTAGAGTCCCCCTACCTTCAGGAGGGAATCTCAAAGGCGGAGGTGCGTGAATATGCAAGAGAGAATGGTCTCTCCATGGCTGAGAAACCATCAATGGCGTGTCTCGCCACACGATTCCCCTATGGTACTGAAATATCTCAAGAGCGTCTGAATATGGTTGCGACTGTTGAGGATGCAGTTATGCAAATATTTGGGGTTCAATGCGTCCGAGCCAGGTATCACGGTGATCTTGTACGTGTTGAAGTTGGAGTTGAAGAGCTTTCTAAGATGTTTGACCCAGAGAAGCTAAGACGATTGGATCTCATTGCCAAGGATGCTGGTTTCACCTATGTCACCCTAGATTTGCAGGGATATAGGACAGGCGCTATGGATGAGGGATTGTCTAGCTGATGCAAATCAGTTCTCGTTGTGGTTGTGAGAGAAACTCGCAGCCCTCTCTTGTTATCAGGATGTCTTCCTCAAGACTGACCTGACCATAGTGTTCGGTTGTCACATAGAACTCTAGGGTGAAGACATTTCCTACCTCCACGACGCCCATCGGACTATCCCCGTATCGCTCCCACTTGGGTCCGAGTAGAGTTCCACCATCATGGGCCAGTCGACCTAGCTGATGACCCAATGCATGTTGATACTCCTCATAGCCTGCAGCCTTTACAAAGTCGCGAGCTACTGCATCGACCTCATACCCAACGGCGCCAGGTCTTACAAAATCGGCAGCTGCCTGAATGCCATCCCTGACGGTCTCAAAGGCATCTTGTACCTCTGCTGGTACATCTCTCTTATTTCCGAAGAAGAACATCCGTTGAATGTCCGAGCAGTATCCCCGATATTTAACACCGAAATCGAAATGGAGAAGGTGACCAGCTAGTGTCTTGTTCTCTATCGGGCCTGCATGCCCAAACTGCTTGTATGGCCCCGCATCGACTGCTGGATTGTGTTCCTCTTCCCAAGCACTAGTGACATCATATTCCTTCATGCAGTGGTGAAAATAGTCATAGATCTCGATTTCAGTCATGCCAACCTTCACAAAGTTCTTGGCCTTCTCGAATATGTTCTCAGCTATTTCAACAGCCATACGGATCCTTGATACTTCTTCTGTAGTCTTCCGTCCACGGAGTTTTTGTATGTGGTGCTCTGCAGACATTAGACGATTAGAGAACGGAGTATTTTTGAGATAGTCAAGTAGCAGCTTGTGCATACCGACAGTGAGCCCATCTGCAGCAACATCATTCACACTGTAGTTGATTGCTATCCTATTGGGATCCTTTCTTGATAGCTGTTTGATAAGCTCATCACGGATACTTGCAGTGTAAGGAATGACCGTATCGAAGATACCTTTGGATTTCACACCGTCTTTGTCAAAGTTACCAACAATCGCAATCTTCTCGTTCTCTGTGAAGATGAGCGCAGATTGCCAGGTGAGGTCTCCGCCCAAAATGAGTTCGAGAACAGGATCTGCCATTTGTGAGGTCTCTCGGACCCAGATGAGCCACGCATCAATATCTTGTTCTTTGAGTATCTCACATGCCTGCTGTGCCTTTGCTCGCTCAATCTCATACTTCATCTCAATCACCATGCGGCTGAATGACTGCCTTGAGGGAAACTTGCTTCTCTTGAGCCTCCAAAGCCTTCTGAGCATCATCCAATGAGAAACGATGGGTTACTAGATCCTCAAATGGGAACCGATCATAGTTTTCAGCTACGGTCTTAATCCCTCGATAGACATGGAGAGTCCTAGAACCCCAGACGGTCTTGATATCGAGGTGTTTCTTGTTCATCAAGTGGGGATTGATTTCGACACTTCCATGGTCTGTGTATTGACCACAGATTGTGTAGCTTCCACCGTCTCTGACTAACTCTACCCCCTCAGGGATTGCTTTTGGGTTTCCAGTAGCTTCATAGACAATATCTGGACCATGTCCATCTGAGATCTCTCTGAGTTTCTCCTTCCGTTCCTCCAGTGTGGTATCTCCGATGTTTAGTATATCAGTGGCACCGAATTTCTTGGCCATCTCAAGACGGTTCTTTGCCTTATCCAAGACAGTCACTGAGGCAGCTCCACTCACATTTGTAAGGACTGCAATCATCAGTCCAACAGGCCCAGACCCCTGAATTGCTACATGTTTGCCCCAGGTCATTGGACTTCTGAGAACTGTGTGAACAGCTGTTGGCATGGCGCACCCAACTGCACTAGCACCTTCAAAACTCACGTGATCAGGCAACTTCATGATATGAGTCCCCGGTTTGAGATAGAGATACTCAGCATACCCACCGATCAAACGTGGAAACTGGGTCGAATCCATTGTGATTCCATAGACCTTACGATTCGGACACTTCGTGGGAGCATCTGCAATCAAACAGTAGTAGCAGGAGAAGCATGTGTCGGTCACATCATGGAATCCCACACGGTCTCCAACCTTCAGTTCATTCCCATCGAGATCCTCGATAGGTCTAGGTCCAATGGATTCTATTGTTCCCACTACCTCATGTCCAAGAATTAGAGGATATGGTACTCCAGCAAGCTTTCCATGCCAAAGGTGGACGTCCGTCCCACAGCACCCAGCAAGGCCCACCTTCATCAGAGCAGCTCCAGGCTGTAATTCCGGAACTTCATATTCTTCAATAATCAGATCAGCGCTTGGTTTTGGGACAACTGCAGCTCTACTAGTCTTCACCATCAGTGTACTCTCCGATGTCTACTGTACGCAAAAGTGCAAACTTAGATTTAAACGAGCCCGAATAGACGAGGTTCGATAATCAAACTTATAAGAATAAGTTAACAATCGTTAGTTGTGAATTCCATGTCAGATATGGAGCCAGCTGAGAGACTGGACTGTGTGGGGTTATTCTGTCCGCAACCATTGTTCCAGACCAGAGAGGCAATTGATAGGCTAAAGCCTGGGGAGATACTTGAGATGATAGCTGATGATCCTGCCGCGGAGGAGGACATTAAGCGTTTCGCGAAACGAACAGGGAATATTCTCCTGAGCTTCGAACGTCTTGAGGATGGTGTGCAGAGGTTTCTCATTAAAAAGAAGGAGCAATGAAACATGAGTAGTATACTTTATGTGCAGACAAGTAGCGACCCCGAACGTCAGTACTCCCCATTGGTACTAGCTCAGAGCGCTAAGGCAATGGACATTGATGCAAAAGTCTACTTTCTGGGACAGGCGTTGAGGGTCCTCAAGCCGGGAGCTGCTGAAAAAATCAAGTTGGGCAGCTTTCCAAGTCTCAAAGAGATAATGAAGCAGACGATAGAAATGGGTATTCCTATCTATGTCTGTGAGGCATCCAAACAGATGCTCGGATGGGACAACGTAGAACTTGATCCCGACCTAAAGATTGTTGGGGCTGCCACACTCAATGACCTTGCCTTGGAAGCAGACGCGACAATGTGGTTCTAGACCAAGGTTGATGGAGAAATGAAACAAGTCTATCTCGATTATCAGAGCGCAAAACCAGTCGATCCCAGAGTTGTGGAGGGGATGACACAATACTACAGTGAAGCCTTTGGAAACCCATCAGCTCTGCATCAAGTAGGTGATGTGGCAACTGAGGCTCTGGAAATGAGTCGGAAAGAGATCGCCAAGTTCATCAATGCTGATGAAGATGAGATTATTTTCACATCAGGAGCAACAGAGGCAATTAATCTGGGAATAATGGGATATGCTTTCAGAAACAAGAACAAAGGGAATCACATCATAATTTCCGAGATAGAGCACATATCAATCCACAACATAGTCAAGTATCTTGAGAGAGAAGGATTTGAAATCTCAAAGGTGCCAGTCGACCAATTCGGTAAGGTGGACCTTCAAAAAATTGAACGTCGAATCACAGACAAGACAATTCTCATTTCTATCGGGATGGCTAGCAATGAGATAGGCACAATTCAGCCAATTAGAGAAATTGGAAACCTAGCAACTGAGCGAGGTATAGCATTCTTTACTGATGCAGTCGCAGCCGAAGGTCTTCTTCCTATTGATGTGAAGAAAGACAATATCAATCTCATGGCACTCTCCTCAAATGACCTCTATGGGCCTCGCGGTGTTGGGGTTCTATACATGCAAAAGAAATACAGAGTGAACCCTATGATTATAGGAGGAGGTCAGGAGAAGGGTCTAAGGTCGGGAAGTGAGAATGTTCCTGGTATTGTTGGAATGCGTCTGGCAACAGAAATAATGCAGAAAGAAATGAACTCAGAAGTCAAGCGATTTAAGGGATATCGAGATAGGATGATTAAGCAGATTCTGGAGGAAATTCCTGATAGCCACCTCAATGGTCATCCCACAGATCGCCTCGCATCTAATGCCCACGTTAGATTTGACGGGATAGAGGGTGAGTCGATCCTGCTCTCATTCAAAGATCTAGGAATTTCAGTGTCCACAGGATCAGCATGTACATCAAAAACACTCGAGCCATCGCACACATTGATTGCAACAGGCCTTCTGCATGAAGAGGCGCATGGCTCTCTTCAACTTACTACAGGTAGATTCAACACAGATGAAGACATTGATATAGTCCTTGAAGCCGTGCCAAATGTGGTTTCACGACTAAGAGATCTATCTCCGATTTACAAATCCAAATGATGGTGATTGAAAATGAAATCGACAAAGTATAGTGAAAAAGTTCTGGATCATTTCCGAAATCCCCGAAATGTAGGGACCCTTGAAGGAGATGATGTTGCAGTAGGTAAGGTTGGAAACCCAACATGCGGAGATATCATGGAGGTCTACATCCGAATAGATGGAGATCTCATCACAGATGCTAAGTTTAGGACCTTCGGGTGTGGATCAGCAATAGCCACAACAAGCATGACAACTGAAATGGTAAAAGGTATGACACTTGATGAAGCAATGAAACTCACTCGACAAGATGTTGCG
>JAEORX010000097.1 GCA_016840685.1 Candidatus Thorarchaeota archaeon | reverse complement strand
ATCTTGTTCCACCAGGAGTGTTGTTGTTCCTTCGTGTTTGATCTGTTGAATAGCTTCGAAAATCTTTGTCTTTATTTTAGGCGCAAGTCCGAGGGAAGGCTCGTCGAGTAGAAGCAATTTTGGATTAGACATCAGTGAACGTGCTATTGCGAGCATTTGTTGTTCACCTCCACTCAGAGTCCCTGCCCGTTGTTTTCTTCGTTCATCTAGTCGAGGGAAGATATCAAATACAAAATCCAAAAGTTGTGAATACTTTTTTTCGTCCTTTAGAGTATATGCCCCAAGCTCAATGTTTTCCATGACTGTCATGTCATAGAACAACCGACGACGTTCTGGGCAGTGGGCAATTCCTAGACGCGCAACCTCATGAGCTTCTAGCTCATCGATTCGCTGTCCCATGAAAGAAATCCTTCCTCTATCAATCTCCTCCAGACATGAAATGACTCGAAGAAGTGTGCTTTTCCCTGCACCGTTTGGACCTATTACTGCATCAAGAGACCCCTCTTCCACTGTTAGATTCACTTCTTCCAAAGCCTTTGCTTTTTCATAATAGTGATAGACTTTTCTTAATTCAAGCAAATCCTTCACCTCGACCTAGATACGCTTCTAGGACAACTTTATTGTTAGCAACCTCCTGTGGAGAACCTTCAGCAATTAGTCTTCCATGATGCATAGCAATTACTCTTGGGACCAGAGTCATAAGCTCACGCAAGACATGTCCAGTAACAAATATTGTGACTCCTTCATCTTTCAATCGTCTAATCAACTTAGCAATTCCTTCCTTCTCCTCATGAACCAGTCCACTGAAAGGTTCATCAAGCAGTAGCATCTCTGGGTTTGTACCTAGAGCCTTACCAATCTGGAGCTTCCTCAGGTCACCATGGGGTAGAATCACTGGCGGCAGTCTCGCTTTGTCCACCAGCCCAACTGAAGTGAGTATAGAGCTTGCTGCTTCATCAATTCCAGATGCTCCGAAGGCTTCCTTTCCACGAGGCGAAAGACAAGCGACTGAAACATTATCAAGAAGGCTAAGATAATGAAATGATTTCACCAACTGAAATGTTCGTGCCATCCCCATATTCACAATTTGGAATGGTTTCTTCCCAGTTATGTTTACACCATCGAAAAACACAGTGCCTGAAGTGGGTTTCTCAAAACCTGAAATGACATGAAAAAGGGTTGTCTTGCCAGCGCCATTAGGACCAATTAGCCCTAGCATCTCACCTCGCTCAATCTCGAAATTGACATCATTGACAGCTGTCAAGCCACCAAATTTCTTTGTCAGATTTTTTACTTCAAGTATCAGACCCATTTTATTTCCTCCGTATCAGATCCCACAAATCCTGTAGTCTCTCCAAGAATGGATTCATGATACCATGCTCAGCAAATCGAATAATTACTATCAGAATAATGGCAAAGATCAATAATGACGCGTTCGCGAGTGGTCTCAAAAATTCACTAAGTACTGTGAACAGAAATCCCCCAATAACAGACCCATAGATTGTTGCTAGTCCTCCAATGGCGGCCATGATAATTGCATAAAATGAATATAGTGTTTGAAAGACTGCTGGATTTACTGCGGTTGTATGCAAAACGAAAAGAGCACCTGCAATCCCTGCGAAAAATCCACTAATCATGAATGCGATTAGTTTGTAGACAGTTGTGTTTATTCCTGAAGCATCTGCGCAGGTCTCATCATCTCGAATTGCCTTTAGGATTGTACCAAGTCTTGAATCAACGATTGCACGCATTATAATCAATGAAGCAACCATGAAAGCTGCTATAATGTAGAACACTCCAAAGATATCTCCAATTGAGGGCAACCCTGAGATACCTTCTGTTCCCCCAAGCCATGTTCCACTCAGAAAGAGATTCCATAGAATCAGAGAAAACGCCAGAGTACCTAATGCTAAATAGGGGCCCCTCAGTCTTAAACAAGGAATTCCAATTATTAGACTGAATAGTACAGCGTAACCAGCACCAACAATAAGTGCGAAAATCCAAGGAGCGCCGGCGAACTTAACAAATGCTGCTGTAAAATAACCTGAAATTCCAAAAAAGGCGGCATGTCCAAAACTGACCTGTCCAGCAAATCCAGCCAAGAGGTCCCAACTAGCAGCAAAGATAGTATATATCATTGCTGTGACCAGGACTGTTGTTAGATACTCATTCCCAGATAGTGGTACAAATAAGAGTCCTACTAGGCTGAGTAATGTTATACTTCCTCTAAATGTAAGTGCCCATACTCTGAAACGTCCCACATAAGACTGAAAATCGAACTGAAGATCCATCATCTGTTAGCGCAGCTCCTTCTTTCCTAGCAACCCTTGTGGTCTAACCAAGAGCATCACAAGTATCACTACAATAGGAATTATCACAGAAAACTCCGGACCTATGAGAAAGTCTGTGAATGATGTGGCATATCCCATTATGAATGCGCCAACGATGCTTCCTGGAATGCTACCCATCCCGCCAAAGATTGTCACAGAGAACGCAAGTAGAAGATACCTCCAACCTATTCTTGGTGCGATGAAATTCCCTGGAGCATATAGTACTGCAGCAAATCCAACAAGTAACGCGGATATCATCACGGTTGTCATGAGAACCATATCAGTATTGATTCCTACTAGTTTGGCAGCTTCAAAATCTTGAGACACTGCTCTAATCGACTTACCAATAGTCGACTTATTGATAAAGAGGGTGACCAATGTCACAAGTATGAAAGCTCCCACCAACAGAGCTATAAACTGCGCTGGAAAAGTGATTCCAAGAAATGTGATTGTCCCTGGTACAAAAGGCACTATGTAGTGTGTCTTCGGATCTCCCACGAATTTCACGAACTGCTCAAAAAAGAAGGCCAATGCGAAAGTCACCAGTACAATGCCGATGTGCGATTCCTGTAGTGGCTTCATCAAACCAAGATATGTCACAGCTCCAATTCCCACTACTGCGGCCAGACCAATAACAGCGGCTATCCCAAATCCTACGAAGGGGATTGTCCAATAGATTACGTAGGCTGTTATGAGGAAGAACGCACCATGAGAAAGGTTCAGTATTCCTCCTACACCATATACCAGAGAGAAGCCCAATGCCAAGAGAGCCAGGAGTGCTCCCTGTACTGTGCCATAGATTAGGATTTCTTCAATCATTATGTACACCCCTTATTGCACCAGTGGACTAAGACATGTTCTAAAACAAGAAACAACCCCCCTTAAAAAAAGGGGGGTGTTTTAATCAACTGGTTTGTGTAGTTGCTCGATTCAATCATTTATGCCCCATGGCGGGAGTTCCAATGTTCCTGTCACAATGGAGTCTGAGTAAAGTATACCTCCTGATGACACCGCATACTTAACGCCATCTGACTGCCACTGGGTAAATAACGTAAAGCTATAATTGGGACCCAGTAATAGGTCATGACCCAACGTGAAGGCATCGTTTCCACCTGAGACTTCGAATGGATTATCAGCATTCATCTGCTCCAGGTAGGGTATGATCTCTGTTGAGTTCAAGGATTGCGCTCGGTCAATACCTTCTGCCAATATATACATGGCATCATAGCTCCCCACAGCAGTATAGAGTGGTTCTGAGCCATAATGGCTAAGGAATGCATCCCAGAATGGGATTGTCTTTGTAGTCTTGTTCGTACGAAGTGTTGATTGTAGAACGACCTGATACGCACAAGAACCACCAGTCTCAGACCAGTAGGTGTCAAGTTGTGACATCACATCAATACCCGCGATTATACACTTTGCCTCAGCTTGAGCATACTGAGTGGTCATCAAGATTCCACCTTGAGCAGATATAATTGGAATCGTGATTTGCGCTTCAGCAGCATCAATCTGCGTCCAATAGGTTGCAAAGTCCGCAGCCTCAGCTGTGATCGGGTAAGCGACTTCTTCCACAACTTCAAGACCATAAAGTGGTAAGTATCCATTCAGGAATAGACCCATACCTACAGTCCAGTCAAGGTTCTCACGAATAATAGCAACCTTCGTGATATTTTTCCCAGTTACAGCAGTCAGGTATCCATCCAGATATGCAATGTATGTGAGCAACGATCTTGCCAACGATGTTGAATTAATTGGCATCGTTCTGAAGAAGTACTTGTATCTGTCATAGTCATCAATTACATTCTGACAGAAAACATCAGTGGATGCACCCGTTCCAAAGAAGAGCATCTTCTCGTCCATTATGGTTTCTTGATAGGCAAGAACCGATTCTGTTCTGAACCCGCCAATAATGTATCGAGCATTGTCTTCTGTGATAATCTTTGTTGCAGCTGCAGTTCCCTTGGATAAGTCAAGTTCTGGGTCTGACTCAGACGTGTCCTCAGCAACGAGTCCGAAGTAGTATGTTTCGCCACCGACAACAACACCGCCAGCGGTGTTAATCTCATCGCACGCTAAATAGGAGCCATACCAAGCTCCCTCACCTTGAATCTCCGTCATAGGATCTAAAATACCTACTATGATAATATGATCACTTGGAGTTCCAGGAGGAGCGCCTGGTGTAACTAGCTGTCCTACCACTACTGCACCATAAGGTGCTGCAGGCAAGAACATAAAGCCAACAATAGCAATTGCTCCTACTATTATGACGATGAGAACTATGGCGACAATTTGTTTAGTTTCCATAGATTCCTCTCCTTCATCTCTCCTCCTTCGAGATGTGTTCATTATGAACACATAAGGCGATATTTAAAGTCTTAGTTAATTTTCAGCGAGCTTTGGCTTTTGGTCATTTTTAAGGTCGAAAGTTTTCCTTCTCTAACATAGTTTAATATTCAGATGGATATGAAAGGTTGAATGACTTCACTCGTCACAGATGCCAGCAAGGTACTTTGCAATCTTCTTACGAAGTTCCAAATCATATCCCTTCAGGATTGCTACATCTTCCATCTGAGGAGATCCACCACCATGTAGACCTGCAACTGCTGTAACACCACCGATGGATGAGCATAACATGTCCGAGAGAGTACGATAGAGTTTGTAGATATCCTCTGCAGGTACATCCTCCTTTCGCTTGATATACTTCTGAAGCAGAGGACCAATTGTTTCATCGTAGAAGTCCTTTTCGTGAGGCAGCGTTGCAGGCAGACCACCTGCTAAATCAGCAAGAATCTCAAGCTCATGGTAGTAATTCTTCCCTGCATGTTTTCTACCGACATTGCAGAACACAATATCCGGAATCATGGTGCCTGATTCATCTCGGGTTGCTGTATGCGCGGCAGCAATACCAGCTGCATAGACAAGCTCAGCCACACTGATTAAATCCGCAAGTTTTGACTGGACATGTTTCTTGTCCTCTATTCCACTGTATTCACTCACTAGGGCACTAAAGCCCGTGATGATCTCAGTACTCGCAGGTTTGCATCCAGTATAACTGTGTCTGTGATAGAGTGCGAAGAGAAGAGCAGTCCAGCCTCCAAAGGCATGCTCACCTTCAAGACCACCCAAGAAGACACGGTCATTTGGGATAAAGGCATCATCGAAAATAATGAAGTTCTCCACATCTCCAAACTCACCCGACGGACAGGAATAGTACTCACGCTTATGGCTTGAGGCTCGAGTCACGAGTTTGACACCATCCCAGTCCCCTGGAACTGCGAAGGCTACCGCATACTCATCTTCCTCGGGTGTCAACATTCGCGTCGGAAGTACGATGATCTCTTCAGCAACCGCTGCAGCAGTGATATGATTCTTTGCCCCACGGACGACGATTCCATCATCACGATGTTCTATCACACGAAGATAGAGATCAGGATCTGCCTGCTCATGAGGACGTAATGCTCTGTTTCCCTTTACATCTGTCTGAGCGCAACTTCCAACAATGTCGTTCTCCTGCCAGTATTTCAGATATTTTTTGAATCTCTGGTTATATGGTCGACCAGTCATCGTCTCAGCTCTGTGGGTGATAATCGATAGTGCATTCATCGCATCAATGCCCATGCAGCGAAAGACACAACCTCCAGTTAACCGACAAATCTTCCTGGTCAGCTCTTGTTTCTTCAAGAGGTCATCAATGCTTTGATGAATGTTCGTGAAGCGATTGATTGTCCCAAACTCAGGATTCTCAACTTTAAGCAGCTCCTCAAACTCCGGGTCATTCACTTTATCCAAGGTCAATGCCATGACCCCTGCTACTGCCTGAAGTCGTGGATCATCTCGTTTCACATTTTTCCCATCTATGATGACATTGGGTTTCATCTCATACAGTCTCTGTAGGTATTCCTCTCCAGTCTTCATCCTAATCAACCATAACGAACTAGTCTCTCTGATACTTAACTTATACGTATGAAGGAATCCACACCTTGGGAATAGAAACAAAGAATGGTCATATACACTGGTGAAATAATACAAGTGAGTCTAGCTAGTTATATACATGGAAGGTTTCACTAGTGGAGAAAGATGTCACAATATACAACTTCTGCCCCTGTTTCAAGGACTTTGAGGGTGAGCTGATCTGTCTGAATGATGACAGTCTCGTTGACATCGAGCATTCTATCTTTGCTGCAGACATCCTGAATCAGGAGGCATCAATAGAACTAGTGAAGCAGTTTGAAGTGGGTGATGGGAAGACCTGCTACTCTTCAATATATACCTATGATGGATTTGTCTATTGCTCCTCTCAGGGTTTCAAGATCCGTATTCACAAAGAAAACATCACTGCAGACATGTTGAAGCAGTCGATAAGACTCTATGCCCTTGGACCCACCGAGATCACGGTGGACTGTGCTTCCTGTATCTACGGAATCCTCTTAGCGCTTGTTCTATCTCAAGACAAGGCTTCAATCAAGCGATATTTGGATGAGTTTTCCCTGAAGGTCGCAATGAAATTCACAGAGATGGAACTCAAGGAAATTGATGAGACCACGCCATATTTTGAGACCGTACAGGCATATCTGGTAGAGCTCTTGGAAGACCAGTATTATTGGCAGGAAGTTCATGAGAAGCTTGTTGAAAGCGAAGAACCACAACCTTTGGTTGACCTAGTGAGTAAAATGGAGCTTCTCGATAGACTTCAATTCCTGTTCTATAGCCAGGTACTGAACATACGTAGCATCGAGAATTCGAGGATCCTTGTGAGGATGTTATCACACATCCTTCGGACCTCCCGTAACATTCTCAACCTTAATGAGGAGATTCACTCATTGGTTGCTACAAATTCCATTGGTGGACATGAAGAAGACGAAACCCTAATCTCCAAGATAGAGGATTACATGGAGAAGAGTAGAACACTCGACCACTTCTTTGGAAATATTGCTGACATAATGAAGGCTACATCTTAATCGTGTTATTAATAACTCAAATCCGATTGAGTATAAAGACTCCGGAAATAAGGCATGTCGTTCTCATTTTTGACAGAATGCACTTTTTTTGGAATTAAGAGGATAGAAGTAAGACAAATAAGCTCACACTGATATCATATTCTGGGAGGGTATTCGTAAAGAAGTCTTTATGGTCCAAGCATGTCCATATTCTAAACCCCTTAACATCATACCTGAATGCTAATTTCAATAGAGTTCCCTCCTAGAGGAAAAGGCCAATGAAAAGTAGAGGGATAGAGATTGGTTTTTTAATTGGTTGTCTAGTGGTCCTTCTACTAAGTTCTTCCAGCCAAATGTCCTACTCAAATTATTACGACTCTGGAATGATTAGATACCAAAGAAATCACAGTCTTTCTTCAACGCTTGAGCAATTCGTAGACAACGATCTCTCGGATGTGGATGGACTGGGTTCCTTAGGGACTCATTCAAGTTTTTCTAATCAACAAGCAGGTCCAGATGCTGTTTTTGATATACTAACTGAAGAAAATACTGAGCCTATTGCTACTGATGTGGAGGATGATTATGACAGCTATGTTAGCGATGTTGATTCATCACCTGATGTAGGAGTGGAAACAAATCCTACAAACGCACAGGGGAGCACTCTTGATTCCCAATATATGACACTTCAAGAGGCAGATGTGGGTAATCCCTATCAATCAACATGGCTTGACACAAATCAATATGATGGACTTGCTGAATTAAGTTTGACCACAACTGGTACAGCTCCATATCTAGATGTTCAGGATTATCCCACAAACTATGTTTCCACAAAGGCACCGGGTTCACAAGGTGGATGGTGGCATTTCCCCAATACGACATTGACGGGAGACCTAACAGTGAATGTATCCATCTATTGTTGGAATATAGATGGAGCCAACGATGATGGTTTTGATGTCTACTTTGACACATCTGGGGGACCAGGTACATTATTGGGAAGAGTCGCACAACACACAGTGCAGCAATACGACACACTGCAAATTTCTGGTACCTTCACCCAAGCCCAGGTGAATTCGCTTCGAATAATGCTCGTTTTATACAAAAGTGGTGGTACTGATTATGTATATGCTGACCATCTTCAAATTGGAGTCAGTTCCCCCAAGGTTACAGACTACGAGGCGGATTTCGAGTATAGCTGGAGTACAGCAGATAACGACGAAAGCATTGAGGAGCTATGTATCAACATTGGGAGTGTTGGTGGAACTGAACCACTTACTGTCAGCTATTGGGATGGAAGTGGCTGGACTCAGTTGGGTGAGATTACCTCCTCTGGGTGGACAAACCTAACAGCAACAGGACTAATCTCGTCAATATATATAATCAGACTGAGAGGCGCAGAAGCTGCTACTGATGTTGTTCAAGACTCATGGACTATTGATCTAATAACCCTCCACACTTGGACAGTTCAAACATACAACTATGAACTTGATTTAGAGGTGCAATGGACCTCCGCCTCTTATGACAACAACAATGAATTCCTCTGCATCTATGCGGGAAGCACAGATGCAGAAGACCTGGTGATCGATGTTTGGGACGGCATTGGTTGGACAAATCTGCTCTCGGACTTGCAAGCAAATTCTTGGAATAACGTGAGTATAAAGTCATGGCTCACTTCCTCTACATTCACAATTCGGTTCAAGGGGGGACAGGAAGCAGCAGACTCAACTGCATCACAGTGGTCAATTGATACTACGCTCATACGAACATGGAATAACCCACCATCAGTGGATGAGCAACCGGTTGTTAGCAATATTGATGATGGGACCTTCATGTATGCCCGAGCGCATTACTATCTGATAACCGCAAATGTGTCAGACCAAGATGGATTTGCAGATATTCAGAATGTACGCCTCTCTTTGTACTCCAATGACAGACTCTCATTATACTGGACCATTGATTATAATGAGGACACAAATCTGTTCACGGAATATGAAGACTCGTCTGACTATATCACCTTAGACACGATTTCGTCAAGTGCCTCTAAACTTGGTGATGATTTAGACCTGACATTCCGTATTGCAGTTGAATGGAATCACCCGGATGTCAGTGATACAGATACAGAGTGTATTGTCATCGATAGTAAGACAGAGAACAGCTCTGTTTGGTATGAGGTGAACTGGGACATTGAAACACGATTAGACACGACAGAAATTACTACTGATGACAACCTTGGGACTGCTGATAGAGGAGACCTAGATAGTCAATTCTTCACGTCTGGAGTTGTGACGTATTATGGTTCAACATTAGGCCCTGCGAGTGATGAGATTGATGTTTGGGTTTCAGGGTCTGAGTATGGATCCAATATAGGACCTTGGATTGACTCTACACCCACTTCAGGAATCTTCAATGTGACCTGCTTTGCTGATGACGAAGTGGGCATCGACACATTTACAGTAAAGGTTGTGGAGAAGGGAGCAGGCTCAGGAGGACCTGATCTTCTCTATGCAAGTGTAGTTGACACATACATCGCAGATTGCATCGAGTTTTTCGAGTCCGAGGTGGATGATTCCAGAATAGATGTTGATAGCAATGGAGTAACATCATGGCGCGCCCGATATCAGTATGATTCTCTCCCAATCACGAGTGGACTCACAGCAGCATTGAATGGCTCAAAGAGTTTCTCATGGAATGGCTCTCATTGGACATTTCAAGAAATCAAGAGTAGTGTACAAGCAGTAGGATATGCTGTTGCTTCAGCCTTTGAAGACACACATGGTCTTTCTGTTTGGTTACAGACTGCAGACAATACTACTATCATTTGGGATCGGATCCGAATTCTCACCACGACTACTCAGGACGGAAGAATTGATTATGGCACATCTGCAGACATCAGAGTGACTGCAGAGTTAGAATTCGATGGACATCCACTGGGGAGTGGAGATACTCTGTATATGAATGGTACAATGATGACATGGATTGATCCATATTTCCGATTATTGCCACAGTTATCGCAAGTTGGGGACTGGATGTTCTATGTGAACATGTCTGGGGCTATGGAGCTGACCCATGGAATCACCGTGGTTACTATTGATGGAAACCAGATTAACCAAATCTGGGACCGTATTCTTATTCTTACTACATCTGCATCAGATAGTAGAATTGACTATGGTACTAGTACGACGATTAGCGTGACAGCTCAACTTGAGTATGACGGCACACCTCTTGGGAGTGATGATACACTATACATGAATGATACAGTTATGACATGGGACACGGATCATTTCTATCTTGAAACCGGTGCGTACAATATGGTTGGGCTATTGACCTATTTTGTGAATGCAAGCAATGCTCTTGAAGCATCTAATGGAATCACTGTTGTCGCCTCCAATCTCATCACTTCGGAGGTGATTTGGGATCGAATTCTGATCCTATCTACCACTTCTGAAGACCCAAGGATAGACATTGACGCATCTGCGGACCTGAGAGTCACAGCGATGCTAGAGTATGATGGTCAACTTCTGGGGACAGGGGATATGCTCTATATGAATAACACAGCAATGACCTGGGTGGATACATACTTCAGACTGCAGCCACAGTTTTCTATGGTTGGTTCTTGGAGGTTCTATGTGAATTCAACAGGGGCGTTAGAGAACACATTCCAGATCAGTGCTGTCA
>JAEORX010000096.1 GCA_016840685.1 Candidatus Thorarchaeota archaeon | reverse complement strand
ACCCTGATCATGATGCTTCCCTGGTATGAAGGAATATTTCGATTTTCCCTAGATTATGAGGTTATCTTCAAACACATAGTTGTCGAAACGACTTCGCCTCAGACTGAAGGATCAACAACAGAAAATGTTGTTAGTCTGAACCTCGAGCGGTCGCTCTATAGGTTCACCGACTCGTTCGACTACCTAAAGTTCATGGACATAACGCACACACACATCTTGGATCTTGATGTTCCTTACGATAACAGCCTGGTGTCAATACAAGAAGTAAACAACAGCGCGTTTCTCCGTGAAACCATTAATGGAGATGATTGGTGGCTCGTCGAACGACACTACCCTCCCAACGTAACACTTCGTCTCACGGCTGAAGACTCATACTTTGATGGAGTAACTCACAGCTTTGACCGATATGTTACTGACTATTGGCGTAATGGTTACCTCTGGGCTCACCTAGATGATTGTATGACTATAGATTTTATACTAATATTGGAGGATTGGTGGTCCAGCTACTACCGTATTAAAACACAGTACATCTAACCAATCTGCATACCATGATCCAAGAAATGATAAATGTCAATGCTGTAAATTAGCAATCGGACTGCTAAGCATCTATAGTTCAATCTTCTTTTAGAAACCAAGTCAAAATGATCATTGCTTCAACTACGATAGCAAGTAGAATCATCGCTGGTATGAAGCTACCAGCCAAATCTGTCAGATATCCAACAAGAATTGGTCCGGTGAAACCCATTGAAGCGCCTATCGAGAAATAAACTCCGCTTGCAACTCCTGTATATTCAGCTCCAATATCAGGAAGATCCATCAGAACGACCAAGAGAACCGGCATCATCGCACCACTAAATATTCCATAGATAGCTAGCGATGCCACGAGAAGTAATTCGGCTGCAATTCCTACTATGACTATTGAGATGCCTTGGATGAGCAGAATAGCGATAATCACTGGCTTTCTTGACCCCGCCTTAGCTAGTCCAGGTATGAATATGCTGCCAATTAGACCAATCCAAGTTGGAAACGAAGCCAATATTCCTGCATCAATAGTGCTGAATCCCTTCGACTCCAATAGAGCAGGGAGCCAGTTGCCAAATCCATAGTAGATGAGAAATCCAGAGGCACCGATTATTGCCACAATCCATACAGACTTTGAGCGAAGTAGGTTTCGAAGCATTCGTTCTAAGGATGGTACTGTATTGTTTTCCATTCCTATTGGAGTGGGCGATCTCACTAGAAAGACCCATGCGCCTGTTATTATGAGTCCCAATATGCCATAGAGTGCAAATGTGTTCTGCCAAGTGCCAACGAGTGGTAGTACCAATGCATTGGTCAATGCTAATGCCACTGTCGACCCAACGATGAATCCAGTCATGTATATCCCAGAAGCCAATCCACGCTCTCGGCCCTGAAATGCAGAAGCTACTACTTTGGGAAGACCAACTGAGATGGTTGGCCCACCCACACCAAAGATGAGTACGGTGAGAAACAAAGTTACAAAGGTTGAAGCAAAGGCCCGAAGAATGGCTGATGAAGAAATCAAAATGAGGCCAGCAGCTATCGACGTCCTGTAGCCTAATCGATCGATGACTATTCCAGTTGGAAGAGCGAATGGGACATACATCAGAATTACGGAACCGAGGATTACGCCCATTTCAGAGAAGGTCAATGAGAGATCCAGGGCGATGGTGGTGGCGAGTGGAGGGATTGATGAAAGGATGAGACCAAAGGCAAAATACGCCAGCCATGCAAGCGCCAAGACAACCCATCTGTAACTTGATATGTTTTCATCTATCACTTTGATTTTCACCATCGGGACTGGTTATTCTTAGAAACTTCTGATGCTTCTTACATCTATCATCAACGAAATAGTCCAAGTATTAGGTATTGCTATCATCTTGGAATATTTGGAAACCTCAGTCATGTTTTGAGACACAAAAACGAGATTTGATACACGCAACTATCTTTATCTAGATATAAGCTCAGATGTGAATTGTTCTGAAACTCTCTTGCTTTTCATGAGGTGCAAATCCATGACCGAGACAATAGTCCGCCCTCCACGACTCGAAGAAAGAGGTTCTTTCTACCAGGTATATGATACCGGCGTACCTAATGTTGACCAATTGACATTCGATGGTTTTTCCCGCTGGTGGAATCGGAGCAAGGTCCAGGGTGATCTGCCTACACTCTGGAGAGTTGCCGTAGTAAAAGACAAGATTGTGGGAGTGGCGATAAATGCTGTACTTGACAGTCTTAGATGGGGCGCAATTTGGGAGTTGGTGGTTGACCAAGAATGGCGTAACAAAGGTATTGGAACTAGCCTTGTACAAGAGTCTGAACGAGCGCTGTTAAAACGAAACCCCAACCTCACTCACTTTGTTGTTGGTGTGAAGATGCACAACCCTCGCGCTATTCCATTCATTGAACGACTTGGATATGGTATTCAGTCCCTCGTACTAAGACTCGATGGGGACGCAATAGCTACTCTGCCTGAGAGGAATCTTGATGTAAATATCGCACGCCTCGATGACATTTCAACTCTATTGCATCTAATCCCTGATACATACTGGGGTCATAGAGATCATAATATGCTCGAGTTCTCGATTCGTGGTGGGAACTGCTATGTCATGAGAGAGCGTTCAAGTAATACAGTCGTAGGATTCGTGCGGCTTGAGTATGACCAAGAACATGAAGACTCGACAGTCATCACCTTCAGCTATAAACCTGGGTATGGAGTAGAGGTTGTTGATGCCGCAATTGAGGAGGTAGCGACCAAGAAGGCAATCTTTTGGGTTCAGGACAGGCATGAAGACATTCTCGATCATTTCTATGCTGAAGGATTCAAGAAGGCAGAAGCAGAGTTCGTGGCGAGAAAGAGGGTCAGAAACATCCTCTGATGATTCTTTTTCCCAAAAGTTGGAAACTCTATTGACCTTTCTAGCAGTTGCAGAATCAATAAGTGCTGTTAAATGCTGGGTGTGAATACTAGAGTTTGGTCTTCGTAAGGTTGCTGGATGTGTAGAAATGGCACCAAGTGTGACAAGAGCCAAACTATACTCTTTCCTTATTGTCCTCCTTCGCATAGGTAGGATTGTCTTGTTTGCATTTGGAATCTTCACTACATTTTGGTTCTTCTTTAGCTTCATAGGACTACTCATTGGGGTTGCCTACTTCTTTGGTTTCCGAGGACAACCATGGGCGAGACATGGAATTGTTCTTTCATTTTCAGCAGGAACAGCTACTTTCCTTGCTCATGTTATGAAGTCAGTTGCTCCACTCACAATGGCAATAATGAGTTCAATTGCTATTCTTGTTTCCTACACACTTGTCGCGACATGGTTTTGGATTTGGACCCGATCTGGTAGAGAAGCCCCCTCTATTTTTTCTCGTGTTCATACCGTATATCGGACAGCCCCGCGTATTCTGCAGCGTCTCCTTGTACTTCTCATCATTATATCCCCCGTTGTACTATGGACAAGTGTGAGTATAGACTTGGGAGTGATGTTTGACTACCAAACTAGGTTGCTCTGGGTGCATGCTCCATCCACGGTTACGACCACAGAGAGCTTCGAAATCACTGTGGAAGCATGGGATCCATATGAACGGTTGAGCGCAACATACAAGGGCACTGTGACCTTCTCCATCGAGTCCTATAATCTATCAACATACGAACAAATGACTAGCTCGTCTGTAGATTTGCCCTCAAGCTATACATTCACAGGTCAGGCCTATGGGTCTGACATCGCATATGAGATTCGGAACGGGCGGGACAATGGAATCCATGTTTTCAGTGTAACGATAGAAACCCCTGGTATTCACTATATCTTGGTAGAGGACTCTGTCACTGAGAACACATACTACAGCAATCCCATTATCGTAAAGGAAGCCAGCGACCTTGACGCATTGATTTACTGGGGCGATATTCATAATCACTCAGAATTATCAGACGGCACAGGAACGCCAGAGCATTCTTTCTACTATGGTCGGTATATTGCATGCTTGGATTTTATGGCACTTACTGACCACGGCGAGATTATGCTGTTTGGAGGTCCTAGGAGTTTCGATTGGTTGGAACAGGCGACGAATGCAGCACATGACCCCCAGCTGTTTGTGACTTTCCACGGTCTCGAATGGACAAACACACAGACAGGTCACTATTCATGTGTCTTCAGTGGAGATACACTACTCAAGGACCCAGTTCTTTCCTACCTGACTCTACCAACAATTGAGGACCTATGGAACGCGCTTGATGACTTCACTGATGCTACAGGTTGTCGATCTCTAGCTCTTCCTCACCACACCACACAAAAGCAATACATTCAGGACTGGACATATCTGAACCCGAAATATGTCAAGATTGTTGAGGTCACATCCGTGCATGGAGAGTGTCTTTTTGAACAACGACACCCACTGAACTACGTGGGACTCATCGCACCGCCTCCACAGTATACAAATGGAACCTCCATTGTTGATGCCTTTCGAATGGGCTATCGCATGACCCTTTATGCTTCAAGTGACAACCATGATGGACATCCAGGACACTCCCTGAGTCACACGCCAGCCTTTGTGGGTCATCAGCGACCATATAGTGTGTGGCACACTCGAAATGAACATCCCTACCCTAGTGGTTTGACTGCGGTGTACTCGCCAGAGTTGACTCGAGATGCTATTTTTTCTGCTCTTGAACAACAGGTAATCTTCGCCTGCTCTGATTATGGCCGTCCGCTTCTAAACTTCACCATCAATGGGGTGGGAGTTGGAAATAATTCAACACTCACAGTCTCTGATGCATTAACTCCGCGCGAGATTCAGATATTCTTAGCACAAGATGGGTCTCCCGCTGGGACATTTCAGACCGCAGCCTCAGTGACAGAGAACTGGAGTCCGAACTGGAATGCGCAGATTGAGATCATAAAGAACGGAGAGTTGTTGACCAGTATCCCTATTGACCAACCCGTTGTCAATGTCACGTTCATTGATTCTGAGGTAATTACTGGTACATCGTATGGTCCTGAGAGCTGCATATTTGTAAACGGTGAGTACTATATCAATGACTTCAGTGATAATCCAATTGACCCAAACACCCTCAATACCAATGGAGTCGACTTCTATCTGATTCGTGTCGTTGGAGCAAGTGGTCGGTATGCTTACATTGGTCCAATCTGGGTCGAAGTGAATTCCTGAGTTTCAATCAGAGACTGTGTACTCTTCTCCTTCCTTCAGTGAAACGAACTTTGTGTCTGTGTCAGAGATACCATTCTTGAAGTCATCAATGCTCTTATCCCAGGTGTGCATTGGGATTACTACCTTGGGTTTGATAATCTTAGTTGCTTCTGCTGCATCGGCGTTATCCATAGTATATGTATCACCGCATGGAAGTAATGCAACATCTACAAGACCCAACTCGTTCATCTCTGGGATAATGTCCGTGTCGCCTGCGAAATAGATTGTCTTTCCCTCCACCTTGATAAGATATCCTACACCATATCCCTTGGGATGGTAAGGATTTCCAGGAGAGCGAAATCGCTTTACATTGTACGCATGCACTGCTTTGACTTTCATGTCTTGGAACGTTGCCTCTTCCCCAGGTTTGATTGATTCGAACGAGTAATCAAGTTTGTCACTACAGTCCTTTGGAGCCACGACTATTGTGTCATCAGTGCGCACTTCGTTTATGGCTTCAGGGAAACAATGGTCGTTGTGACTGTGTGTCACCAGTACTACTGATGCAGGTTCTAGATCATCTGGAACTCGCTCTCTCAGTTGCTTTGAACGGTATAGATCAAGATAGATTACTTTGTCATTTGACTTAATCTGAAAGCTAGCATGACCCAACCATCGAATCTTAATTCCCACACTAAACACCACTATACAATTGGTTAGATTCTCACATAACTGATTTGTTTTATTACTCACAAAACTATAATTGAAATCTGTACACTAGCGTATTAGGTTAGGAGATTGAAGTCTATGCAAAAAAGAGAACTTTGCTTCAGGCATGGAGTGCTAGTCGTGTTATTCCTGCTCATATTTGGAACCACGTTACTGACCTCTGTGCCTTCAGTGTATACACGTCCAGTTGCCCAGATGTTAGAAACCCCCAGGGTTCAGACTACTGAGCCAATGTTGCGAGAGTTCAATGGGCGCAGTTGTGATTTTGCTAGTATCGTATCACTAGAGCGTTACAAACTGCTACAAGCTGATACTGAGTTCATCTCAGAGCCTCCTCAAACAGACTCATGGGACTCCCATGAGATAATTCCCTTTGGAACACCTCATGCGCCAATATTCATAGATGAAAACAGTGATTTCGAGAGTTGGCCCGGCGAAGGGACTGTTGAACATCCCTATGTGATTTCTGGCTTGCTGATCAATAGTACCACACCTGCAATCAATATCACCAACACAGATGTTCACTTCTTTATCAGGGACTGCTGGCTTTACAGTACATCAACAAGTGTCATTGAGCTAGACTTGGTCACACATGGTCGCATAACAAACAATACGATCCTAAATGGTGATAGAGGCGTCACCGCTTATAGCTCTTTGGATCTTAGTATCTTTGACAATCTATTCTATAGCTTCAGTTGGGCTGGAGTCTATCTGGAAGATTGCTCGCAATCAACTTTGGAACAGAACAACTGCACAAATTGTTTTGTGGGACTGCACATTGAGCAGTCAGACAATATCTTCGTAGAGGAAAACTATTGCACTGGATGTCTTGGTGGCATTGAACTCTACCTTGAATGCGAAGAAATCACTATCTACAACAATACTCTCACAGACAATGATGTTGGTATTGGACTCTATCTGGATTGTACTTCAATCCTGGTTGACTCAAATAACTGCACTGAAAACCTTGTTTTTGGGATATATGCCCAGAACTGTCAAGACAATGTAATTGTGAATAACTATGGCAGGGTTCAGGCAGCGGATATTTTCTTGGAGAATTGCACATCACATACAATCAGAGACAATAACGGTGGAGCAACAACCGGGGCCGGTCCTGATATGTATGGCTCGATAGTACTCTCAAATTCAAACAACAGTATCATCACAGACAACTATGTTGAGAGTGCATTTGTCTGTATAGATTTGAGAGATGGTAGTTCGTTCAACGAGGTTCTGAATAACACTTGTTTCGAATATGCAGGTGGCGTCGTTCTATGGTATAACGCACCTCATAATACGATTACGAATAACACCTGTTGCGGAAATGGCTTTGGAGAGGTTGATATCTACATAGACGAATCATCCTATTGTACTGTGACTAAGAATCGATGCAATGAATCAATGTTTAATATTTACAGTTACTATGGTAACAACACGGAGATTGTTGACAATGATTGTGATTTGAGTACTGAAGCCGGCATCGTCATCATGGAGAGCTATTATTCGCTGATTGAAGGGAACACTCTTACTAATGGGTCGACAGGTATTGCCTTGGAAGCTGTATTGTATACTTCAGTTATTGACAATCATGTTTCAAACTTTTCCGGAAACTGGATGGGTGGTCCTACAGGAATTCATCTTACAGCTGCATACAACTCATCAGTGGTCGGCAACTACATCACTGATTGTAACGTTGCTGTGTTCACGGAACAATCCATAGGTTGTAACATTACAGAGAATGAGTGTATAGCGAATTATGATGGCATCGTAGTTATCGATTCATGTTATGAGATCAATGTTGACGACAACTATTGTCATCTCCAAGAAGGCTATGCGCTTATAGTAGTTACTTCATTCGATTGCGTTGTGACCCGAAACACATGCACAAACACTAGTGGTGCTGAGGGATTCTGTTTAATTCTAGTTGACTGTTCAGCCTATACTGCGGAGAACACCTTCAAGTTAAGCACTGGAGGAATTGAGGTTGAGGATAATGATGGAATAATTACTCAGAACACCATTGAAGATAACGAGCAATACGGTATCATCGTTTCAGGAATCATAGGACTGAATGTCACTTGGAATATCTTTGAAAACAATGGAGTGAATGCGGTTGATAACAGTTCGAATTCTATGTTTGACTATAACTACTGGTCAAACTACACAGGTGTTGATGCTAATGCTGATGGTTTTGGGGACACATGGCACCCAATACAAGGAACTGCAAACAACAACGACACGCACCCCCTTGTCTATCATCCAACACTTCCAGTTTGGTTCCCCGAACCAGAGTTTCAGATTGCAGAGTTGGGGCATACCTTTGAGTATGAGCTCAACTACGTAACCTCGACTGACCTTGCACCTATTGTGGACTGGTGGGTGAGTGACACAACACACTTCACAATTGATGATGGGGTAGTCACAAATGCAGTATTCTTGGACCTAGGGGAGTACCCACTAGAAGCGACAGCAGTCAACCTTTATGGATTTGAACTGAGAGCAACATTCACGGTGACTGTTTTGGATACAGTCGCACCAAGCATCATTGGACCAGCTGATTTTGACTATATTGTGGGACAGGTTGGCAGGTCTATAACATGGATTCCTGAGGACTATGACCCCGCAAGCTATAGTGTGACGTTGGATGGAATCGAGGTCCACTCAGGTGCATGGAACTCCACTGCTGAGAATGTCACGATTAGTGTTGATGGTCTCGCTGTTGGCTCTCACACCTTCGTCGTGACCTTTGTTGATGGTAGTGGGAACTCAGCCACTGATACTGTGATTGTTACTGTGTTACCAGACACTACACCGCTCTTGTTGGCTATTGGCGCAGGTGGTGCAGTTCTTGCAGTCATCATAGTTGTCTATCTAATTCGGAAGAAGAAGCCTGGAGAGTAACTACAGATTGGGACTCAGCTGTCTGCTGAGTCCTTCACTCTTTTTGACTCATTTTATGATTATCGATAAATCGCTTCTATCGTAGAGAAACCAGATGAGCCAGAGCCATCCTATGCCTGTGAATGCTGTCGTGATCTCTGGTATTGCATTCCCTGTCCAGAAGGGGAAAGCACCGCCAAACCATGAGTTCCACATGTAGATTGAGAAGAATGGGAGAATGATCGAAATCAATGAGAACCACCAGAATTTCCTAAATCTCAAGAAACCTAGTCCAACAAACCACATGGAAAATGGGAAGCTCGCAAAGAAGCCAACAGACACATAGAAGTGAATCACACCAGCATTCTCTGAGAACACCCCTATAGCAACCAGAAAGACCAAAGCAATGAAGAAGGGAATCAGTCCAATCTTTGTTGGCAAATCCGAGATTGCTCGGACGAAGTAGAATGTGAATGCCAGGAGCAGGAGCCCTGTTAGAACAAGGCCAACATTGAATATTATCGCAGCAGGTAGTCCATTGTTGTAATTACCGAGGTCACTAAGTGCATTTCCCTCCCAAGTGAACCATGATAGAGACAGCATTATAGCCACTGCAATAGACACAAGTGCAACAATGGGTCCTAAAACACCTAGTATCCCCGGGAACTTTCTAGTAGGAGACTTCTCATTGGCTGACATGAGTCTGTCTGTAACAATCCTCCTTTTTAGTTGTAGGTAAGGTGCTCGGACTGATGAAGTTTAAAACCTCTCAGATAATTTGCTCTGGTGAGGATAAACGAATAGAGGAACGGAAATGACTGAAGAATTAGAGTGTCCGTATTGCGGATCTACAGTGCGTACTGATAGAGCATTAGATTATGACAACAAGGTGAAATTACGGTGTGGCAACTGCGGTGGGATGTTCGAGTATCTGCCTGGGTTTGGAGCGTTCTCAATTCCTGAAACTGAACAGAGAAGTTCAGTACGCTCTGAGGGATCATTCCCCACCTACTACTACGAGAGTGACACACCTTGGGATTCTGAAGCCCGTCCTGCGCAACAGGGTGGCGGTGCTTGTTGCGGGGTCATTTTCTGCTTATGTTTTATTCTCCCCATTATATGGTTCATGTTTGCTATTATCTTCGGTTTTGGATGGCTCTGGTTCTGGTTTTAATCATCCGTAGTGGAAGTGTGAATTACAATGTCGGAGTATCCAGTGTGCCCTTTCTGTGAACACCGACTCACTCAACCATTTCTTCACCATATTGAAGGTCCCATCAGACTACGGTGCCCTTCATGCACTCGGGTGTACCAACACATACCGGGAGTCGGGTCATATCCCTTAGACGACGATTATGGTGTTGAGGTGACTGATGGAATCTTTGGTCCACATGTGATGTCAGTCTATAGTCATAGTGAGAGTCTTATACCACCATATGGTCCAGATGATATCTCCCTCTCGCGAGCTCTTCTTATCGGTGGTCTTTGTTGTTGCACAATCATCGTCATAATTCCAATTGTATTCGCTTTGCTCCTCGCACTCATTGGATGACCTTTCATGGTCAAAGATAAAAGGCATATTGCTTCTGACCCGTCTGAACACTCAGGATGTTCGATATCAGGTGAGTGCATTTGACAGAGGCTGAAGTAGAAGACAAACGCATAACGCTAGCAGAGGCCGCTAAGAAGGTGTCTGATGGCGATGGACTATTTTGGGGTGGCTTTGGTTATCAGAGACCTCCCATTGCTTTTGCCCATGAGCTTGTCAGACAAAAGAAGCGGAATTTGACAGTCTATACATGCGGGTCTGAAGTAGACCTCGAGATAATGGCTGGAGCCGGGGTCGCTACCAGATATGAGATTGCATTCTCTGCAATCGAGGCTCTTGGTTTGTCTTACAATATTCGAAGAAGGGTGTCTGAGGGTAAGCTAGAGGTTGAGGACTATACCAATTTAGCGATGGCAATGAGATTCCTTGGTGGGTCTCTCAATGTTCCTTTCATGCCTTTACGAAGCATGATGGGGACTGACATGGTTCGAAAAACAAGATATCGCGGCGATGATAAGCTCAAAGTGATAAACTGCCCATTCACTGGCGAGAAGATTTGTCTTGTGCCTTCTCTGCAACCAGATTTCAGCATTGTACACGTACAACGAGTTAACAAG
>JAEORX010000095.1 GCA_016840685.1 Candidatus Thorarchaeota archaeon | reverse complement strand
ACAGATGTGTATACTTCTAATTCGCGCTGTCGCTGTTCGAGAAATTTCTTGTGCTCCTCGAGCTCTCCAAGGTAATAGTTTAGTGACCAAGTGAAAATCAGCACAACAAGAGAAAGCGCAGCTTGGTCGATAATGGGTTCTAATGCGATTTGAAGTCCAACAGCTGGCAGAATATTGCAATAGATTAAGAGTCCGACTGTTTGTCCAGTAATAAGTAATGCTTCATACTTAGCGGTTAGCCACTGACTACCAAATAATGCTGCAATCACTGGCCAAAGGATGACATTTAGAGCCACCCGTACAGGCGCTTGGTTGAATTCAACGAAAAGAAAGAGATAGGGCATCGCAGCAAGAACGAGAGTTGTGACTACACCAGCAACAGTGACATAACGTGTTCTGCTCAGCAGGTAGATTGCAAGAAAAATGAGGGTTGCAATAGCGAAAAGCGTTATGTTACTTACGAGGATACCAAGGAGCAGTTGAATCAAGGGTAGAAGAACCACGACTAAGAATAAAGCAAAAGAGAGCAAACGCGCCTTCATTCGTAGGACGTCTGATTTGATGGTGGTTGATGGTTCGAAAAGGATTTGGTTAATCCTCTGAAAAACTGTACCAACTCCTTGTTCAATCTGAACCTCAGACATAATGTCAAACATCCATGCAACGATGAGGGATTTTCCTTATTTCTCTGCTAAACTAAGACATGTAAGGTTTAGTTGGTTGTGTATGAGCTGGATGATACCATTATCAGACTATCATGACATATGGATGCTGATAGAACAAGCATAGTTGAATCAATCCTTCAGGAGTTTGGGGATAAATCTCGAAACTCCAACAACAGCAAGAATGACCAAAATAGCTTGGCTTAGGATACTGATGATCTGAGATCCAGTAAGCAACATCGTCAAACCATAAGCTACGAGTGGGAGGATACCAACAAGTGCTCCAACGGCTGCAGAAAGTATGCCCATTGCTTGATCTGAAGCAACATTCACAGCCACTGCTCTACCACCACCTCTTATTCGGAAGACCGTTGCGCCAACAGCCATTCCAACAATATACCCACATGGTATCTGAATGATAGGTATCAATAGTAGGAGTGGAGTAATTGGGTTGTTAAACAGAATCATGATGTCTATCGCAATCATACTCAAGATGTATGGGACAAGTAGAATTGATGTCTTGCTCTGGAGAACAAGCTTCGAACTGATAGGAAGCCCTTCATGTATTGATGCTCCTTGTGAGTCGAACATCAGAATCGATACAAGAGATATTCCTCCGAATAGATTAGCATACTCAACTGCAGTAAGAGACGCCATACTCCGTAATAGCCCAGCATCATCTTTCCAGTGTTGAATCATGGGAAAGAGCATCACCACTAGGAAGACTGGAATCGCGAAGACAAAGGCAGATCCGATGTTCCTTGTTGCTAATTTGAGGTCTTTCCGTACCATGGCCTTTAATGGACTAGTAGATTCAATCACAACCTCTCTCTGCGCAAGAATCTGCGTTGTGGCAACTCCTGTAATTGTTACTTCTCTCAGTGATTTTCCACTTCGTCGATAAGCCACAATAGCTATGAGGGTATAGAAACAGGTGCCAGCAACTGATGCGATAAGAGTTGCAAAAGGTATGGTAAAGGCTGCAGAAGCCGCAAGGAACCCATATGAAAATGGAAAGACCAAAGCCATGACTGTGAAAGCGGTCTCTCCCCAAACAGATGAGATCTCGATGATGAACAGCATTAGACCAGGAAGATAACTACTCAGACTATATACACTGATCATTCCTATAACGATACCCAGAGAAGCAGCGATTCTAACGAAGGCAGAGCTCCTTGATTCATCCGATGAATGTGATTTCTTGTGGAACCATTTCGATATGGCAACAAGGGCTCCGATGGCAATTGAAACAGTGCTTGCACATGCAATAAACGCAACTAGTGACACTAGAGGGCCAAACACAATCAAACTGCCTATTGGAAATATGGTCAACGATAGGAGCACTGGAGCAAAGAAGACTCGCACGAATGTCATGAACGAAAGTTGCTCAATGTCTGCCCTACTAAGAGGTAGAGTAGCCGGTAAGTTCATGGCTCCCGATGAAATCAACCCAGTAGTTGATGTCAGATTGAGAAAGAATATGACAACGAAGCTTAGCAGTAGATAAATTGCGAATCCAATGGCAACGCGTGCATCGGGATTGCCAATTGACACATCAAATGCAGATGCGGCAAGTGAAATGATTGCAATCATCCCTAGAATTGCAGCAGTCATGAAGTAGCTGATACGACTTGATGATTTAATTGAACGTGCAATCCTCTCAGGCTCTTCTTTGACACGGGCGAGGTTAGAGGGGTTCATCTCAAGATATGCTTGGAATCGAGACTCCTGTGCTACAACTCCTGCGAGTTTCCAGCACTCAGAGAATTTCATTCAGCTAGTGCCTCCTTAAGCACAGAAACTCCTTCTTCGACCTCTTCCTCCTGTTCTGTTAATTTTAAGAATAGACTTTCAAGAGTAGCACCATCTTTATGAGCTGTTACACGTAGTTCGTCAAGGGTACCTTCTGCAACCAATATACCTTCATCGATTATTCCAACACGATCGCAGAGCCCTTCTGCGACCTCCATCACATGGGTACTAAGTAAGACAGAACCCCCATTCTGGGCGTGAATTCTGACTATGTCTTTCATGATTTTTGCCGATCGTACGTCGAGACTTGAAAAGGGCTCATCAAGGATCAATAACTTGGGAGCATGAAGCAAAGCTGCAATTAGCATCGTCTTCTGCTTATTCCCTTGAGAGAGTGTGACAATCATCTTATCATAGTGCTTGCCAAAATCAAGAGCTTTCACAAACTCTTTGATTCTTCTGCTAACCTTCTCTTGAGGGAGCTGTCGTATCGAGGCAATGAAATTAAAGAGCTCTCGGGGTGTGAGAGAGTCATACAACTGCTGGTCTTCGGGGACATACCCTACGAAACGTTTTACCTCTACTGGGTTTTCAGTTGAATCAACACCAAACACACTGGCATAACCAGAGTCTGGATCTAGAAGACCCATGAGCATTTTGATGGTCGTAGTCTTTCCAGCCCCGTTAGGACCGAGCAGGCCATAGATCTCGCCCTCTCGGACATCCAGACTAAGTTCGTTTACTGCCACCAGATTGCCAAATGATTTTACTAAATTCTCAATTCTTACCGCAGACATTACTTTCCAAACTCCCAAGCATAAACGAAGATACCTTTGGATACGTATTTTTCTCCTGAGTATATATAATGTTTAACTACTACGCCATTAGTCAAATCAGGAAACCTCCATTTCTTCAGTTTCAATACCATTGCTTCTAAAACGCACTCGTCGCTTCACGAAAGTCCAATAGCTATAGAAAACTAACCAAGCAATTGTTGGAATCGCTGCAAAGAAGTAGTATTCAGGTGCAGTGAAGAACAGATAGAGATTGATTACACCCAGCATTGCCACATTGATAATCCAAGATCTTCGTTGCCAGCCATAGTTTGATACAACAGCCACTGCACGAAGTGCTGCGAATCCTCTAGCATTCAATGTATAAAGTCCATCTCTATCTGTTGTTACGACTGCATCCATCTTCTTGAGATGGAAGTCCAAGAGTCCACTGCTTTTGATTCGTAGGTTCCGCTTGAGATCCGCAAAGCGAGTTGGTTCTTTTGCTAGCTCCTTCAAGATTGCTATCCGCATTGGGTGCGAGATTGCCTCAAACACTTCATCCGAGGTCATTTTTCTTCACAGAAGAAGTAGCAAGGGACAGATATAATCCTACGTTCCTTGACCAGGCAGTCAATGGTCGTTGACCATGAAATAAATCATTGGAAACTGCCTAGTCATGTGGTTTCCGCTTTATCAGTAGAATAGCTATTGCTACTATGGCAACACCAACTCCTCCTATCAACGGAAGAAGCCATTGGTCTCCAAGCCCCCCATTTTGTACTTCAGGACCAAGTACTACAAGTGCAATTGTACCTAGACCGGCTGTGTCTTCAGGACCAATATATGCCATTCCTGTAACATAGGCACGGTTCCCAGATCCTGCTGCAATGCGGTCACCAAATTCAGGATAGAAACTCCATGCCCTATTTGGCATATCAGGAAGCCATGTATAGTTCCATTGATGAGCCCCAGTAGTACCGTTAAAACTGACAACTATTGGTAAGTCACATCCAAGACCAGGGTTCATTGAGCTTAGAGTCCAAACAGTACCCTCAAGTCCTACTACAATATCAATGGCGCCTATATCGAAGATTGGATGTCCATACCACTGATAACCCCAGGTTGTATTCCAGATTTGAACACCAGTCTGGAAGTTGTACTTCGAAACGATAATATTCCCGTAAAAGGAAGATACTGAGTACAGCGAGTCATCCTCTCCAATCGCAATAGAAGACCCTGCGTCGTAATTCTCCCATAAGATATTCCCGCCAGAATCCAACTTAGCCATCTCACCAAAGTATCCAGAGATGTAGATATCATCGTTCGAATCGATAGCTATTGATGGATTACCGTATGTAGGATATTGACCTACATTTCTGACCCAGACAAGATCCAGGTTTTGGTCACATTTCAAGACCGTAAGATAGTAAGAACCGTTATGACCTATATCAAGTGCTCCAGTGATGTAGAAATTGCCCTCGGTGTCCATAACAAAGGATTGTATGGATCCTCCAAAGTCAGTATCCAAGCGCCTACTTTCAATCTGATTCCCATTCGAATCCCATTGAGTCACTGTCATACTAGAATTTGAAGCCTCGCCAAATACTGGTCGATATTTTCCTAGTGTATAGATAGATCCACTTTCAGAAACCAAAATATCCGCTCCAATGTCTAAACTCGCTCCAGAAATCTGCTTGGTCCACAGGAGATTCCCATTCCTGCCCCACTTCTGGAAGACTAGATCAAGGTCACCAGTACTATACTCACCTTCGGTGCCCACTGTATATACTGAGTCATCCGGAGCTACAGTTACTGCATCCCCTCTACCATAAATGGAATTTTGCCAGAAACCCATATGTGGGGGTGCAGGAATCGTATTAGGATCAGTCGGACCAAATGCTGCACATGTGATACCTCGTATAATCATAGTGACAGTCCCAGTCCAATTCAAATATGGAGTTTCGACAAAGTGATAGTCTAAGAATTGAATGGAAGGTGCCAGTACAAAAGCTATTGTCAATCGGTCTTCCGGATCTTCCTGCACTCCTTCACTGTTTTCAATCATCCCTCCAAATATCTCATTTCGAGGCATTCCTTGAAGTTCTGAAGCACTCCGAATGAAACCATCTGGTAATAAAGTACGATCGCCTCCTCCGCAAGGCGCCCAATTTCCAGAAGAGTCAATCAACAATCTTGAAACATCAAACATATGATCCCAATATTCACTCGTTTCGAAGTCTCCTGTCCGTGTAATCCTATATTCCATTCCAGTAATTACCTGGATTGGCAGTGTTTCCCATGTCCAGTCAAGGTCCTGAGTGAGAAGTATAAAATCATTACATCGTGGATAGGGAGATTGGGAAACAGCCTTGTAGCTGTAATTTGTACCTGCTGTGTGAGACCAGGTTAGATTCACATGGTTGAAATCAGAGCCGCTGGTGGATTGATGATAAACATAGCTGAATCCTTCTGAAGTCCCATTAACCGAAACAATTGGACTTTCAGAGAAGTCTGGATTAGGTAATAGTTCCGGTCCATATGTTGTGTCCACGATTGATGCAACCACTATGAAGTTTTCTCCAGATACAAATAGAGTTGGTATAATGATACATATGAAGATGAAGGAAATCACTAGTGGATGGTTAGCCCTCATACTAAATCCTCATCTTTGATAATTACAATCAGAATAAAATACATTGTGGCGCAATTCATGGAATATCAGAAATCCATGAATTTATCATGTCTATCTCCCGTTCTAAATGCCTTGTGTGAAGGCAAAGGTGAAGTATCAATCTTTGGAAAAACATGGCACAAGAGTAGTTGAAGGTAGTTTACTCACCAATTGGTGGCACCATGATTTGAAGTCTATCATTTAACGGTTAGATATAGGGAATGGTTTGATATAATTCTACGTTCCTTGACCACTTAGTCAAGAGTCATTGACTACATGTTGGAAAAAACAGAACAGGTTTTTGGTTTTAGTTTCATCAGAGGTTGAGAAGCCTTTTTGCATTTGAGAAGAGCCACTTCTTCTTAACATGCTCATTGATTGGTAATGCATTGACTTCCTGAGCAAGCTGGTCAATAGGAAGTCCCAGCAATATCCAGGTAGATCCGAATACAATCTGATCTTGAAGGAGGTTGTTACCATAATAGAGAAGTGGTTCCCAACCTGAACCAGCTTTAGCAAAATACCGAGGATGTTGTGTTGATGTATCGATGTAGAGATTCCTATGTTTTCGAGCTATTGCTGCGGTCTCAAGGACCCATGGCCATCCACCATGACCAGCAATGATTTTTAGGTTGGGGAATTTCAGAGCTACCTTGTCGAGATACCCAGGATGCCCAAAGTCTGAAGGGAGATTTGAGAAATTCATTGAAGTGTGAATCCAGACAGGAACCTCTTGCTGTTGACAAAAACCAAAGAATGGTTCATACCTTACATCATTAGCATATAGAGCATGGAGGAAGGGAGTACATGTGTACCCATGAAGACCAAGTTTCGAAATACTCCGCTCTAACTCGTGTAGTCCTTCATCCTTTTTATTGGGATCAACAGCTGCAAAGGCAAGAAACTTGTCCGGATACTCACTCACCAAGTTTGCAAAGTAGTCATTTGGTAGATACTCAAGTCCAGTGGTGGTCTGAGCATCTTCGTTCATAAGAACCGCTTTTTTCACCCCCCAGGTATCTAGAAGTTCTACGAACTCATTAGGCTCCATGGCGAGGACGGATGCCTTATCAAACATCCAAGCGTTCAATTCTTCCAAAGTGGATGTACTCAAAGCATCTTGAAATTCAGCTGATATTCCAAGATAGTCAGCAATCTGCTTCCCAAACAAACGAACGTAGTTATACTCCTGAGGCGGCAAGGTCACTAGCTGCTTGATATATGCCTTGGTTGGAATCATGCAGAACATGTCAATGATATCCGATGTCATTACTCAAAACCTCCTGAATTAAAATATCAAGTCTGAATTCCTAATATCATCGAAACCATAGATCAGTTGAAAACGACTCATGAAATCTTGTCCTAAGCCTACTCACCAAGTGGTGGCACCATGATTTGAAGCCTTTCATTGAACATCTGTCGAAGAAATATTCGAGATGAAATCAGGGCATTTATGATGGAACCTAGAAATATCATGGGAAACACAATCACCTGATACAATGCTGCGACAACTGGAAGCATTCCACCTATTATCATACCAGACATGAGTCCTGGGATCGTGACAATTCCAAGGGCAGCATAACGATTGAGATTTGGTAAGAGACCTGCCTTCACTGATTCCTTGATTGTCAGGTCTAGGGCTTGGTATGCACTTGCGCCTAGAGCTAGAGCAGTTTCCAATAGGTCCCTCTGTTTTTGGGCGTTGGACCACATTCTCTCCAAAGCCAAGCTGGACAGACCCATAGAATTGCCAATCACCATTCCTCCCATTGGAATTATGTACTCACCCACGGGCTCCACTATGCCAAGAATCACGCACAGAAACATGACAAAGAGTGATCCTATAGTGATGCCAGGTAGTGTTGCCTTCAAGACACCAGGAATCTCATCGAGATTTGAAGCTGCAGTGTGAGCCGCAAAAATCGACATTATGGTGAGGAGACCGAAGATAAGTACCATGTCCTGGAGTTCGAAAATGATCTCGAGGACTAGTGCCATCAGGATGATCTGTATTGTGCCTCGTATAGTCCCAATGAGAATCTTATCCTCTACACCTATTCCTTGCCATTTTGAAAGAAGGATTATAATGACCACCAGTATTAATCCTACCAAATAACTGAAGAAAGCATCAATCAGTTCTGGAGGAGGATTGAGGAACAAGTCGATTATGTCCATCTGCAATTAGTCAACCTCCAAAATCAGCTATGTCAACAATTCTAGTAGTGAACCTACTTGCTTGAAGCCTATCGTGAGTGACAATCACAACACCGATAGACCTTTCTGTGATGATTGTGTTGATAGTCTTTTCAATCGCGACCTGGGTCTCTTCATCCAATGCTGAGGTGGGCTCATCCAGAAGAAGGACCTCTGGTTCTAGCAAAAGCGATCTTGCCAGAGCTACCCTTTGTTGTTCTCCTCCCGAGAGTGTCTGTGCAACCTTACTCAGGTATCTTGCTTCCAATTCCACCTCATCAAGGACCTCAATGAGAGTTTTTTCTGTAGTTTCAATGCCATGAATATTCAAGCCCCAGAGGAGATTATCTTCGACTGTTCCAGGGAACATACTTGCCTTTTGAGGAACGAGAATCATTCTTCTTCTCAACTCTCGAGGGTCATAACTCTGAATATTTTCTCCCTGAAAGAGTACCTCACCAGATGTTGGTTGGATTAAATTAATGGCAATTCGAAGTATAGTGGACTTTCCCCTGCCAGAAGGACCAGTCAGACCAAGGGTTTCTTCATGTTTCAGCTCCATTGAAAAGTCTCTAAAGAGGATCCTCTCATCAAATGACATTGATAATTTTTTCATCTCTAAGAGATGGGTAGCTGTTGTATTCATTTCTCTCGATTCTGGTTTTTTGCAGGACATTAATGAATTATGTGCTTCAAAGAGATGCATTGCTCCAATCCTTCAAACTAATCCGTGAATTTAACAGGTACAAGTGAATAAAAGAAAGTCACCAAAAGAGATGAAAATAGCATGCAATACAGAAAGCTGGGTAGAATTGGAAAAAAGGTATCAGCACTTGGATTTGGATGTATGCGCCTACCTGTTATTGAACCAAGTGGTCAGATTAATCGCAAAGAAGCAATCAGACTAATTCGTAAGGGGATTGACAACGGAATCAACTACGTGGACACCGCTTGGACCTACCATCGGGGAGAGAGCGAGGTTGTCCTTGGACTGGCTCTGAAAGATGGTTATCGAGAACGGGTCACTCTTGTCACCAAGTGCCCTGTGGGTAGAGAGGACTTCACAAGCCCCGACCACTTTAACAAGTACTTAGAGGAGCAGCTTCAGAGGCTAGATGAGAAGAATGTGGATGTCTATCTGTTCCATGCTCTTAACAAGAAGTCGTTTGAAGAGAAAGTACTAGGACTCAATCTAATAGAAGAAGCGATAAAGACTAAGAAAGCTGGTAAGTTCAAACACCTTGGGTTCTCTTTCCATGATAAACCCGAAGTCCTGAAGGAAATCATAGATTCAGGGCATTTTGAACTGATGCTTGTTCAGTATAACATTATTGATCAGGTGAATCACGAGATGATTAACTATGCAGGGAAGAAGGGTCTCGCGGTGGCAATAATGGGGCCCATTGGTGGGGGTCGACTTGCAGGGAGAGACCTCCCGGAAGAGATGAAGAAGTGGTTATCGCCAAGCAGGGACAACTTTGCAGATTTGGCTTTCAAGTTTGTCTTGAGCAATCCCAATGTCTCAGTAGCATTATCAGGGATGGGCTCTGAGGAGATGCTAGTTGACAACTTGGAAATCACATCTCGCGATGATGTAAATCAAGTAACAGAGAGAGAGCAGAAGTCAATTGATAGTATTGCCCAGAGATTCAAAGAACTGTGTGACAACATATGCACTCAGTGCAAGTACTGTCAACCTTGTCCCAATGAGGTGAATATCAGTTTCATTTTCGAGGCTCTGCAGCGTTATCAGATATATGGAGATAGAGAGCAGGCAAAACGGTACTATTCAATGATTGGCAAAGTACCATGGGCCACTGGAAAGGATGCCACAGCATGTATTGAATGTGGGGAGTGTTTGGAGAAGTGTCCTCAGAACATTGAGATCATTCATCAACTGCAAAAAGCACATGATATCTTATCAAGATAATGTATTGAAAAGGTGGAAACTTGGTCCGAAATATATTGCTGAATATCTTTTGGAGAAACATCTTTGATGAGATTGCGCAGCAGGGTATGTCAAGGAACCAAGGAACTATTCACTTGAATTCGATTATTAAAACGCAAGATTACTTGGAAGTCAGGGATTGAATTGTAATTGCGCGTATAGTAGGGTTTCTTTAATGGCTTTAAATTAAATCCAAACACCTTTGGTGGAAAAGTGAATGACACGATTCTGGATTGTAATTATTCTTGCTTTCATCCTCCTCACCCCAGCATCCATCACTGAAGCTCCGGTTGCAATAGAATGTCTTAGTGAGAATTATGTACCAGCGGAAACTATCTATCGTCGATTGTATGGAGAGTTGGTTGTTGAGGAGATCTATGAGGCAATAACAGCTTCAGAGATACGTGAAATAGTGCAGGAGTTCACTGAGGGCGGTTCACGCTACATCAATGCTCAATTTGAGGCAGAGGTTGATGGAGCAAACAAGGATGCTCGGAACTATATCATCAATCGATTTGAAATGCTCGAATTCACCAAACTTGAAACTGAAGTCTTTGGAGACTATTTCAATGTCATTGGTAAGCTGCCAGGGTATCTACCTGGAAACAATCCAGTATTCATTATTACTGCTCATTACGATTCTCCTGATGCATGTCCAGGAGCAAACTGTGATGGCTCTGGCATTGCAGTAATGCTTTTACTAGCAGAGGTGTTCTCTCAATATGAATGGCCACTTGACATCTATTTCATGGCTTTGAATGGACTACATCCTCATGGAATGGAGCTAAATAATTTCCTAGAGGGAAGCGATGAGGTTTCCACCGAGTTTCTCCATCGAGGTATCGAAACTCTCGCTCTATTCAATATCGATACCGTTCTCTATCCGAATCCTATGGCACCTTCTGACGAACGAGTACACATGGGTTATGATGGTATTGGTGACTATAGCAGAGGTAAATTCTGGGCTGACTTGACAAGAACAATAAGTAACAACTATGGGAACAACTATATCCTGCCA
>JAEORX010000094.1 GCA_016840685.1 Candidatus Thorarchaeota archaeon | reverse complement strand
TGCTCCTGACTATCGGGTGAATTACTACGAGGATAACCGAACACGAATAAATCGTGTGAAGTCTTTGCTTCAGAAACTCGGTAAAATAGCAACTCCATCGATAAGAAAGAGAGATGGCAAAATTGGAGGGTTCCATATTCCGAATGTATTGGGACGTCTATTAGCGACGCTAGGTCTTCCGATAGGTGACAAAATTCTCAAAGGTGTACGGCTTCCAGATTTCATAAAGAATGGTTCTCCTGAAACACAGCTCGCATATCTTCAAGAATTGATACCTGAAGAGGGTTGGATAACCATTGATGATAAAGACAATATACGGATTGGATGGGCTCGTTCTGTTATTTTATTCGATATGAAAAAAGGTGAGAAATATGGTTTCAAACAGCAATTAACTCCTGATCTAGTAGAGTTTATACAAGAGCATGGAGAAAGGAAAGTCCGAATCAGTAGATGGAACAAGAAAGAAGAGGTATATTATCATCTTACTATGAGCATTCTAGAAAAACTAAAAGAAGACGCTGATGCAGATACTGCTTCGAAAGCAAAATCACTAGATAGGATAATTAGAGCAAATCCTTCGCTTCATATCGAAGACGAGAAGCACCTCTGCGAAGCGAATGGAATAATGATTAGTGAACAAGTACCAGGTCCAATTAGATATTCTAAAGCTTCAAGACGTGTTTCGGTTAGATGGCAAGTTCGAGTTACAACTGAGGATGATGTTGCTCTATGGGGTCATCTTGCTCCACCAAATGACCATCAAAAGAGGAAGAAGCTTGCAAGTTGGATGGCTCGTCACAGTTCAAAGTCAGAAAAAGCACTGAATAAGATTGAGAATTCACAACGTGAAATCGACCGATTATTGAGTCAACCGAAAGAAAATGAATGAGTGGGAAATGACTCCCACTCGAAAAATCTAGGTGCCCTCGGCATACGCCTTAGCATATCGCTCCTGCTCTTCAGTCCACTTGTCAATAGAAATACCCATTGTTTCGAGTTTCATCATTGCGGTTTCTTTATCCAGTTCCTTTGGAAACTCATATACTGCTGGTTCAAGTTTTTTACCATTCTTGGTCAGCCAAATCATTGCATTCAATTGCCCCGCAAATGATAAGTCCATGACTTCACTAGGATGTCCGTCTCCAGCCACTAGGTTCACTAATCGGCCTTCACCCAACAAATATAGCCGACGCCCGTCCTTCAACGCATACTCATCAAGAGCGTGACGTACCCTTTTCTTTGGCTCCTTGCTGAGTGCAATAAGGTCTGGTTCATTGATCTCAACGTTATAGTGCCCAGCATTCCCAAACATCGCTCCATCTTTCATGACCTTCATATGTTCCCCGGTTATGACATCCTTCATCCCAGTAGCGGTGAGGAACAGGTCGCCCTCTGGAGCAGCCTCCCTCATTGGCATGACCCTGAAACCGTCCATCCTTGCCTGAAGTCCTCGAACAGGATCGACCTCTGTGACAATCACATTGGCACCAAGACCCCGTGCACGCTCTGCCATTCCTCGGCCACAGTATCCATAGCCGCCAATGACCACTGTCTTCCCAGCAATTAAGATGGCAGATGCTCTCATGACACCATCGAATACACTCTGTCCTGTTCCATATACGTTGTCGAACAGGTGCTTGGTATCCGCATCGTTCACCGCCATGATTGGATACTTCAAAGCTCCATCCTCAGCCATTGCACGTACACGAATCACTCCGGTGGTGGTTTCTTCAGACCCTCCATAGAGGTTTGGAATTAGCTCTTGGTGTTTGTTATGGAGCGTGAAGATGAGATCCGCACCATCATCTAGAGTCAGTGTTGGCTCTGTCTTGAGGGTCTGCTCGATACACCAGTAATACTCCTCTTTGTTCAGGTTATGCCATGCAAAAATCGGAACGTCATTTGCAGCAAGCCCAGCTGCCACCTTGTCGTTTGTGGACAATGGATTGCAGCCTGACCATGCGACATCGGCACCTGCTGCACGAAGGGTTTCAACAAGCACAGCAGTTTCCTTTGTGACATGAAGACAGCCCGCGACCTTCATCCCCTTGAGAGGTTTCGACTTGGCATATTTCTTTCTCAAGTGCATCAGAACAGGCATATGTTTCTCTGCATAATCGATCAACATCCTACCTTCTTCAGCAAGTCCAATATCTTTGACCTTATATTCAGTCATCTGAATCACGACTCTCACTGAAAACGCAACCTATATGAATCCTACATATCAATTTATAATGAATCGCACCAAAATGGAGAGGATTATGTGCATTTGATATTGTCTGAAGCAGAACATAACCTCTTGGAGATCCTAGTCCAAAATTCACGATACACACCTGCAATAATTGGTAAACTTCTTGGAAAGAGTCGTAACTGGGTTTCGCGAACGATAAAGAGCCTTGTGAAGAATGGAATAATTCGGAGTTACACAACAATTATGGACCCAGCTCAGGTAGAAATTGCACGAGATACAATCCTCTTCATGAAAAGTAATCCCCGTGAGCAAGAAGTGAGTAAGAAAGTATTACAGATTGAGGAACTAGAATCGTTAGACGGTGTTGCCGGCGATTTCTCACTTATCGGGTTCTTCAGATTTGACAGTCAAGGTGCATTTGAAGACTTGCTTGATAGAGTGGACCGAGTAGTTGCTAGCTCAGGTTCTGGAAAATATAATCTCGTGCAAGTTCTTACCACTTACAAAAAGAATCGGTTCAAGATTGTGCCTAGAGAATCTAAGGGATCATCTCTCTCATCAAGGGAAATGGAGGTACTCAGAATAATCCGTCGTCAGAAACCGACATCAGAGAAACCGTTTCCTCTGACACAGGAAGCAATAGGAAGACAACTGGCACCACCAATGCGACAACCAACAGTTTCCAAAATATTAGAGAAGCTTACAATAAAGCGGGCAATAGTTGGGTACTCTATTGACATCGATTTTAGACTCATAGGTCTGCCTGTGAAGTTCTTTGTCCGGATGAAAGTTCTACCAGGAACTGCTAGCGAAACAGCACAAAGCCTTGTGGATATGGATGAGGTTTGGGATCTTTATCGTACAAGTGAGGACTACTCATTGTTAGCTACTGTTCGGACAGGAAGTATTGACTCATTCAATAACTTTCTTCGAAAACTATACGAGAACGAGTGTGTTCTTGATTCAGAATCTTACATCTCTTTGGAGGAGTGGTTCATCCCTGTCAACTAATTTTTGCTCCTACTAGAATATCCAAGCCAGTGGTTTCTCCAGAGGTCTTTGTCGAAATAATAGATTAGTATTGATAGCCAAGCAAGTATCATGATTGCGCTTGTGAGATAGTTTGCCATCCAAAATGCAGTCCCATTGATTGGTCCGAAAGGTGCAAAAAAGAGAACAAGCGGTCCTACAATATCATATGGATTCACCCATGGCCAGAGAATCGGATTGAACCAGTGCATGGGATAGTCTAGTAGGAGATGCGAGAGAACACCAATTAGGCAGGAAAATACAAGCATGCACGATGGGGTGCAAGCCTCTTTCAAATCATCCTTACTAACACGAAACAACGCGGAGATAATTGGTGGGTACAATAACCATGTGACCAGAGCTGCAAGGATTGTACCCACCAAAACAGCTCCTACTAGACTATGGAGGAAAAGATGGTCTGGTAAACTACTGAAGAAGACCCACATAATAGGGACTTCGATGTCTGGAATTACAGATCCCACTACCACTCCTGGTAGAATAAGCCTCTTGTTTGTCTTCGAGAGACCAAATGCAAAAGGAAAGTGAAGTGGTGTAATGGGCATTGTATACCATCTCTTCATAGTCTAGTTCCAGTTTATATTTAGATACTCTTAAAGAAGGAATATCGTACCAAAAGTCAAGGTGCAGAGAATGGGACTATACGAGTTCAATGGCAAAACACCAAGAGTTGACCCTGAGGTCTATGTATCACCTCGTGCATCTCTGATTGGTGACATTGAGATTGGGGCTGATTCTAGTGTGTGGGAGTCAGCAGTGATGAGAGCAGATATGAATTTCATTCGGGTCGGAAAGGGCACCTCCATCCAAGACAACTGCACAGTACATACTACCTTCATGAACCCAACTATAATTGGAGATTATGTAACGTGTGGTCACAACTGCGTCATTCACGCGTGTGAGATCGGTGACAGGTCTGTCGTTGGAATGGGTGCGATTGTTCTAGACGGTGCAAAGGTCGGAAAGGATTGTGTAATTGGAGCAGGATCTGTCGTTACTGAGCGAACAGTCATTCCTGATGGAAGTCTAGTTCTTGGTATTCCTGGGAAAGTGGTCCGAGAGGTTTCAGAGGCCATGAAAAAGGCATTCAAAGCTGGTGCTGAGCTATATGTAGAACTTGGCAAGCAACACAAGAACTCTGGTTCCGGAAAATCAGAATGAATATCTGCTGGCAACTCTAATATTGTACTCTGTCTACACTTGTTCAAGGAAGATAACCGATGCATCGACGACAAACAATCCTATTTGGCTGGTTCATGGTTTCCATGTTCATTCTCTTAGGAACTGTGTCCGCCCAATCCAGTCTGGTTGCAAACATAACCAGGGACGATGAACATCTCTCTAGCTATAGTTCCAACAGCTACATAGCAGACCTAGAGGCTGGTCACTGGACTGTAGTCATAATTTCAGACTCATTCTGGGATTTGGAAGTAAAGATCACTGTAGCAACCGATAGTGGATATTCAAATGTTATTGCTGAGAGTGGAACGGACTTTGGAAACTATCCTCGTGTTGATTTTGACTTGGCTTCCAGCAGCACTGTGTATATTCTTGTAGAGGAGAACTCGGTATACTCTGACACAAGCGGGTTCTACCGCATTGGCGTATACGATGATTCGCACATTCCAGGCTTTTTCGAGTCGCTTTCATTCTTTGATATAGTGATACTGATCTCTATCCTTTCAATCTTGGTTCCAATAATCATCTGTGTGGTTGCACTGAGACGTTCACGTCGAACGAGAATGCATCAGAGAAGAATGGATTCTGTTCTCGTAGAGGCCCCTATGCATGCGATGCCTGATGACTATAAAGGAAGTGTACAAACGCATGGTTCTAGGACAACTACGGTTCGTCTGCCGGTTGAATGTCCTTCCTGCGGTGCACAGGTCTCTCATGAGTCAGTCGATTGGACAGGACCTCTAGAGGCTCAATGCAACTACTGTGGCGCAACAATGCGAGCAACCTTCGAGAGAGTCTAGAAAAAGCATGAGGAGGAAACCCTCCCCAGTCTTTAGTTATTGCTAGTCAAAGATTTTCAATTGCTCATAGCCCTGAAAGACAGACCACAATACCAGCGCATACACTGAAACCTTCTGCCAGAGGGCAGTCCCAAAGTATTCAGATAAGATTCCGAACATGGCGACTATGTGAAGTAGGCACACTATCACAACAATGAAGCCGATTCCTGCATAGATGTTCTTGTATTCACTATTCATTACGATAGCAATTGAATAGCAGAGAATACCAAGCATGATGAGAATAAAGAAGAGCCTCGTTGTGTTCCCATGAATCTCAGGAGAAACATCCCCTGCAAAGATTGCTAGTGCTGAGAGATTAGGTGTTGCACCAAGACCTAGAAGAGTACCCAACCAGCTTAAAACCTTGAGACCTGTGGTTTCTGTGAATAGTGTACGCATGGCGAACAAGAACGGTATTAGACAAACCGCCGCACCGGTGCATGCAGTCACAAACAGGTAGTAGTTCAGCATTGATGGTGTGCTATCAACCATAGTGTGCCCAAGTCTACTAAAAGTGTAATCCAGGAAAGAATATCCACCAGGATAAGTCAACATTGCTATGAAGGTGACAACCACAAAGATAATTCCACCAAGAATTCCCAAATATGCTCCGATTCTTTTCCAAGAAGGCGACATACTAACCACCTCTAAATGGATGTAGCTAGGAATCCTACTTTATACCATTACTTCCTAATAAAGCAAGTAGGAAATCTATTTTCCTCTCTCTTTGAGTTCCTCCTCTAGAAGCACGCGTCTCAGTACCTTCCCAACATTGCTCAGGGGAAGTGAGTCTACAATCTTGACCTCTCTTGGTCGTTTGTAGCCAGCCATCTTGTCCCTTGCCCACTCGATGAACTCCTCTGGTGTGGCTCTTTCACCCTCCTTCAACTGGATGAATGCTTTTACGAATTCATTACTAGGGTCATCATCCCTCGGAATCCCAACTGCAGCAGCCATCTTCACCTTCGGATGGGTGAAAAGGATGTCCTCAATCTCTCTCGGGTATGCTTTCATTCCACCAACATTGATCATCTGTTTCTTTCTATCGCTGATGAAGGTGTATCCCAACTCGTCCATGTAGCCAATATCACCAGTGAGGAAGAATCGCTTTCCGCCAAACTCACGCATCACATTCTCAGTTTCTTCTGGCCTTCTCCAATACCCTGAGAACACCTGCGGTCCATGGATAGCAATCTCACCAATTTCACCAATAGGCATCTCTTTTGTTCCAGTTTCGATATCTACAATTTTGCATATGGTGTCGGATAGTGGAAGTCCAATTGACCCAAATTTCCTGTACTTCTTGTTGGTTGGGTTGATGTGAGTCACAGGTGAGGTTTCTGTGAGGCCGTACCCTTCAAACACTAGCGCGCCAGTTACAGCTTCGAATCCCTTGGCCACCTCTGGTGGTAATGGGGCTGCTCCCGAGCCACAGATGCTGATTTCAGACAAATCATATTTTCTGACATCAGGATGATTGGCGATTCCAGCATAGAGTGCAGGCACGCAATTGAACACGGTGCATTTTGTACTCTCTAGTTCTTTCAACAGATCTGTCAGTGGTGGTTTTCCCGCCCTTGGATCTGGAATTGCGACGAGCTGTCCAGCAAACCAAGTTGCAGAAAGCATACTGAGAGTGAGTCCGTAGCTGTGATACCATGGGATAGCTCCAACAAATACCTCTTCTCCATGCCTGACGCCTCCCTCTCTCCCAATATCCTCCTCCTTCATATAGACCCATTCAGCTATCTGAAGCACATTTGATGTCAGATTATAATGAGAGAGCTCTGCTCCTTTTGGAGTCCCGGTTGTTCCACCAGTATAGATCAGTACTGCTGTTTCCATTGGATCAATGTCGACATGTGGTGGTTTTGGCTCATATTCTGCAAGTATTTGCTCATAGAATAATGTCTTGTCCTCTTCGTAATATGGACTCTTGGGGACCTTCCCGAGAAGCCCTCCAATGACCGCCTTCGCTTTAGAGAGGAAGGGTTTGACGCTACATACAATGACAGTTTTGACATCCGTTCCCTTGATAGCCTCATATGCAGTTGGCGTAAAGGTTGGATGATCAAGCGCAAAGACAATCTTTGATTCAGTGTCATTCAGCTGGAAGTTCAATTCACCCGCTTTATACAGTGGATTACAGGTAACAACCTTTGCTCCTGTCCTCAGAATTCCAAAGAAGATTGCTGGGAAGTGAGGTACATTAGGCAAGAAAATCGCGACACTATCACCTCTCTTGATGCCCTTACTAGCCAAGAAGTTGGCAATCCTGTCTGAATGTTCCTTGACCTCCCTGTATGTCTGTGTCTTTCCCATGAACACGGTGTATGGTAAATCTCCACTCTTCTCTGCTGACCTGTCTAGCATGGCGAACAATGGTTCCTCTGGATATCCGATTGTTGCAGGTGCGGTTTCAGGCCAGGCTTCTTTCTTTTGCCAATATAGCTCGTCCATCTCTCTCAACTCCATAACCTAACGAATTATAGTATCATAACTTAGCTGTCTAGTGTAGCTTCAGTTACTGATATTTGTTGAGGATGCTTTTGGAAAATGAAAAAGAAATTACAAGGGGAGGTTATATGCCTCCCCTTAATCCTGCTATTCTACTTCTTAGCCAGTTCAGCTTCACGCAACTCTCTTCTGAGGACTTTTCCGACAGCGGTCATGGGTAGTGAATCGACAAACTTCACTTCTCTCGGTCGCTTGTAACCTGCCATGTGGTCCTTTGCCCATGCGATAAATTCCTCTTCCGTAGCTGTTTCACCCTGCTTTAGGACGATATATGCTTTGACATACTCATTGGTTGGGTCTTCTTCTCTTGGCAGACCAATGACAGCGGCCATTGCTACCTTTGGATGTTCGAAGAAGATGTCCTCAATCTCCCTTGGATATGCTTTGAGACCACCAACATTGATCATGTCCTTTTTGCGGTCTGAAATCACGAAGAAACCGTCCTCGTCGATATGTCCTATGTCTCCCGTAAGGAAGTACCGCTTACCATTTATGGTCCTCATCACTTCGTCGGTTTCATCAGGCTTGTTCCAATAACCAGTCATGACCTGCGGTCCACTAATAGCAATCTCACCAGTTTCTCCCTGCTTTAGTTCCTTCTTGCCAGTTTCAATGTCCAATATTGTGGCATAGGTGTCCGGGAGTGGAACTCCAATTGAACCAAACTTACGCAAAGACTTGATTGAAGGATTTGCATGAGTCATAGGAGATGTTTCAGTCAGACCATATCCCTCAAAGAGTGTAGCTCCACTCACGTCCTCAAATCTCTTACAAAGCTCAGGAGGTAATGGTGCAGCGCCTGAACCACAGGCTTTCAGACTGGAGAGGTCATACTTTCCAACATTTGGATTGTTTATCATTCCAGCATATAGTGCGGGAACGCAATGCATAATGGTTCCTTTATACTTCTGTATTTCTGCCAGTAGTTCACTCAATGGAGGTTTCCCTGCTCTTGGGTCGGGGATACATATCAATGAGCTTCCCATGGCATAGGAGGCAACCATTGTGAGTGTCAACCCATAGCTGTGGTACCAAGGCAAGGCTCCAACGAATACCTCTTCTCCTGGTTTCAGTTTCTCAGGGTGTCCTCCCTCCTTTGGTTCAAGTTGTACCCATTCATCAAACTGCATGACATTGCTGTAGAGATTGTTATGAGTCAGCATTGCTCCTTTTGGTGTTCCTGTAGTACCACCAGTATAGAGAATGAGTGCAAGATCCTCTTTTGGTTTGATTGATACAGCAGGGGCTTTGGGTTCATATTGCTCAATGATATCATCATAAAACTCTGTGAACTCCTCGTAGTAGTCGCCCTTGGGAATCTTCCCTAGGAGCCCTCCTAGAACAGCTTTCGCTTTGGGTAGGTATCTCTTGATACTACATATCACATGAACCTTCACATCAGTACCTTTCATACCCTCATAGGAGGTTGGTGTGAAAGATGGATGATCAAAGACGAATATTGCCTTTGCTCCAGAGTCCTTCAGTTGGAAATTCAGTTCATTTGCCTTATACGATGGATTACATGTGACAGCTGTTGCTCCACTCTTAAGTATGCCAAAGAAGATTGGTGGGTAATGGGGTGTGTTTGGCAAGAATATTGCAACTCTGTCGCCCTTGCCAATACCCTTACTTGACAGGAAGTTAGCAATCCTATCAGCATGATCCTTGACTTCAGCAAACGAATGAGATATCCCATCAAATATTGTTGAAGGTGATTCAGGATGTTCAGCAGTAATCTTGTCTAAAATTTGAAAAAGTGGCTCCTCAGGATAGTCCAGTGACTTCTTGACAGTTTCTGGCCATCTCGATTTATGCCATGGCATTTTTTCCATATTCTTCTCTCCTTAGTTTGTGATCTCCAGTCAAATATTGACCAAAGGATAACATTCCAATGGTATACTTAATGCTCATATTTCCTTCTACAAGAAGTTATTGCTTCCAAAAAAGAGGCGGGTGCAGGGTTTGATAGCTTCAACGGAACAATTAAGAAACGGCGTGCTGAAAGTTCTGCACTACTGATTGAACTTTCAACTTTTGAGAGAGGCCCTCAACATGAGTTATGAAGGAGTGATTGAGCAGTCAGCCGCTGGATTGAAAGAATTGGTTGAATCAGGTGAGGAGATAATCGGTTACATCTATCCTCATGTTCCCCTAGAGCTCTTTATGGCACATGGATTTACTCCATCGCTTATCCGTGCACTGCCTGGCGCTTCAAGTGGGTATGAAGAGAGCCTTCAGACTTTTGCCTGCGCATACATAAGAAATCTTTACAGCCAACGTGCAAATGGCCAGTTCCTGACTCTTTCAGGACTGCTATTTCCTGCAAATACATGTGACTCTCTCCAGAATCTTAGTGATATCTGGCGGGTCCGGTTTCATGATGATAAGGTATTACGATTGACCTATCCTGTGACAAGGTACAGCCAAGATGAGTCAACAACCAAGTTTTTGGCAGAGGAGATAAGACTTCTTAGTGAAAAGCTCTCGAGAGACTACAATCGACCATTTCTTGCCGAAAGCTACGAAAGTGCAATTGATTTAGTCCAAGAATTTCGAAAAGGTACACAGTTTCTATATTCTGCCAGAGTGGTCAATCCTAGGATTATCTCATATTCTGAGGTAGTACGTCTTGTCCGAACCTTTCTATCCATTCCCACGATGTCCTCAATATCAGATATCAGGGAGGCAGTATCAACGGTGCAGGTTGCGGCTGATGAATTGGGTCTCTTGGATAGTATCGAGTCTGTTAGGCATGCAATCCTTAGTGGCGACTATTCAGGCGTAAGACTTCCCGAAGAACTGGAAACTCCTCGTATTGTCATTGCAGGTGGGATGGTTGAACCTCAAGCAATCGCCGCGCTCATGCATGAAATACCAAACTTCTCCGAATCTACTCTTGTACTAGACAATCTCTCATTTGGATTCAAGGTTGTCTTCACCATTCCTCCTTCCAAGGCGGATGATCCCTTCATGGCAATGGCAAAATCAGTTCTGAGCGCACCTGGTGAACCAACTCATGAAGGTCTCTCATATCGGATGGGTGCGATGAAGGGACTTCTCAAAAACCTCTCTATCCAAGGTCTCATTGTTTGTGAGCAGTCCTTCTGTGACCCTGACCAATTTGAAGCACCTTCCATTGAGAAGGCTGCCTGCGAGTCAGACGTGAAGTCCATCCGTATACCACTAGATCCGGAGTTCAGTGACCGAGGACGAATTGAAACACGAATACAAAGTTTCCTAGAAACTCTGGGGTGAACGAAAAATGACCCAAGAACGAGCGAGTGAAGAAAAACCCTACCGACGTCTTGAAACACAAT
>JAEORX010000004.1 GCA_016840685.1 Candidatus Thorarchaeota archaeon | reverse complement strand
TCATCACGCTTCAAATCTTCTAGGCGAACAACATGCTCGAAGCTCGAAACATATCCTTCTCATACAACGGTACTACCCTAGTCCTAGACTCATTAGATTTCTATGTACATCGAGGAGAGATTGTTGTCATCACGGGTCCCACAGGGTCAGGCAAGTCTACCCTTGCAAAGTGTCTCTCGGGGTTCATCCCCAAGAGCATTCCAGGCGAGTTTTCAGGCTCTATATTGATAGACGACTCTGATGTTTCAAATTTAGATATAGCTGAACTAGCCGGACAGGTTGCCCTAGTACAACAGGATCCTGAGAGTCAAATCTGCACTCTCCAAGTTTCTGACGAAGTGGCTTTTGGTCCTGAAAACTATGAAATTGAGGTTGAAGAGATTTCGAAAGTTGTCAATTCATCGTTGAAGTCCATTGATGCCAGTCATCTCTATGAACGAGCCACCTTTGAGCTCTCAGGTGGGGAAAAACAAAGACTAATCATAGCCGCGATGATTGCATGCAGACCAAGGTATCTAATCCTTGATGAGCCATCATCCAGTCTTGACCCAAGAGGTGTAATGCAACTACGAGAGATATTGAGGGGACTGCAGAGTCAAGACATTGGTATCATAGTCATTGAACACAATCTCTTGAACATACAACCAATCGCTGACAGAGTTCTAGCATTATCAGGCGGTAAGATAATCAATTTTGATCGAACACAACACAAGGAACCAACATCACTCAAATCACGGGTCATTGACACCACAAGCTCACCTCTTCTCTCTGCGAAGAATCTGGAGTTCTCATACGGAAACCGGAAGGTGATTAACAATGTGACACTGAGTGTACAAAATGGGGAGATAATCGGTCTGATGGGGAGTAACGGATCTGGAAAGACAACGCTTCTTGGACTTCTCAGTGGTCTACTCGTTCCTGACAGTGGAACAATAAACCTCGGCGAGTCTTCCCTGGGAAAAATGAATGCAAAAGAGATAGCCAAACGAACTGCTATGGTGTTTCAAAACCCAAATCACCAGATTTTCGAAAAAACTGTCTGGAAAGAGCAGATTTTGACAATAAATGCCTTAGAAATGATGACACTCGAAACGCTCCAACAGTGTGAAACAATCCTAGAAAGAGCTGATATTGCTGAGATGAGGGACAGAAACCCCTTCTCATTGAGCCACGGGCAAAAAAGGCGGCTAAACGTGAGTTCAATTATGATACACAAGCCGAAGTTACTATTGTTTGACGAGCCTTTCATCGGACAGGACGTAGAAGGACGTGAGTTCATCAAACAGACAATGTTTGAAACAGTTGAAGATGGTGGGGCCGCTATCATCGTCACCCATGATCCGCATTTTGTGGCTGGTCAGTGTGACCGGGTTATATTCATGGAGCGTGGCTCAATCCTTCTTGATGGTTCTCCCTCCTCTGTTCTTGACCGTTTGTCTAGCACTAGGTACAAGGAATTTGCTGATTTGGGGGTGCAGTTCTAGTTGTCATCTCGATTTGGATTTACCCAGAATGATACTCTACTACACCAACTCAATCCTGCACTGAAACTGCTCATGCTACTTATCTTGATGATTGGAATCGTTGTGTACCCCAGTTGGCGTCTCAGTGTTGTATTACTATTCATTGTCTTCATGGGATTTCTTACAGCGAAGGTTCCACTACGTCTGACAAGGGGGCGTACGAAGTTCATCATTATCTTCTCTGTACTACTGTTTCTCATTCAGGTGCTCTTCACAACAAATGGTGTACTCTTGGGACATCTTATCCCCCAGATTGGGGAGATTGGTCCCCTCTTTCCAGTCACTGACTTTGGAATTGTACGTGGACTTGCGATATCCAGTCGTTTCCTATTACTGGTCTTCTCAAGTATGCTCTTTGTATCAGTGACAGACCCCACCCTCCTGGCCCACTCACTTACTCGACTCAAAGTCCCTTACAGGTACAGCTTCTCACTAGTCATTGCGTTGAGGTTTCTTCCTCTCTTCGACTTGGAGAATCACACGGTCCGGATGGCACAGAAAGCTAGAGGAATAACTCCCGAAGTGACAGGACTGAGTAAGATAATTCGCACGGTTCAGTATACCTTCTTTCCACTGCTCGTTTCTGCATTGTCACGAGTAGAGGCACTCTCAATGTCGATGGATGGAAGAGGTTTTGGTTATGGGTCCGACCGTTCATACCTTCGAAAATCGTCATGGAGAGTGATTGACACAATAGCCTTAGTACTTACAATCAGCTTCCTTGTAGTCTGTTTCTTGTTTTCCTTTGGATACCTCCCAGAGATTGCATCTCTCATCTAGTCTATACAAAAAAAAGAAGATCAGGCGGAAGACGAACAGAGCACTCCCTCTCTCTCGGCACATAGTCTGGAAAAGGAATCTTTCTTCCGTGCTGAGATGAGCCTACTCCATCACACTGTTCTGTTTCCGGATTATAGTATCTACATTCAGCACAGGAGAGCGTTGTATCTGGTGGATACTGCACTGGGACTTCTACAAAATCGCCTCTGGTCTTGTCCCATGTACGAAGTATCCGTGTCGTCTTCATACCATATAGTCCAATGAGGACACTATAAACCACCCATTAACTCCTCAATAGACCTCAGTGCCATCTCCGGACTTACTTTCTTATCATCATCAATCACCAGAGGGTAGTGTTTTGAATAGACTTCTAGACATTTACCCAAAACTATCGCAAAAACATCCACAGAACTTGGTGTTTCACCATTCTTCTGCAAATTCATTATCATCTCTACCGCAGCCTGTTCAATTGCACTTTTGATAGATTTCCATGATTTTGAAGCAACTTGTTCACTCCGTTTTCTACACACGAAAATCATGTCATACACAATATTATCCAAATCATGAAGATGTGTTGATGATTTCATCTCACTCCGCACAGGATATGAGGCTGTCACATAGAATCCAGAATCTAGCACAGTCCTGAGTATTGCTCCCCAAGCGTCCCGTTTTTTATGATGAAAGGTGAATACAAGGATGCCATCCGCAGATAATACCCTGTTTGATTCTGAAAACACCTTGGTCAATTCTTGGATGAACTCATTCCTACCTTTTCCTTGATACCTATTCTCAATAATCTCTCTCTCCGTGGGCACAAGGGGATTCCTGAAAATGTCATATCGATTCTTCAGACCCAGTCTCAGCCAGACATAGAAGAAGTTGGACAGTTCCGAATACATCACATTTCCATAATATGGCGGGTCGGTCACAACCACATCTACAGACTCATCTGGAATCTCAAGATGTTCAGATGACCCACACCTCAGCATGACATCTCCACTTTTTAGTAGATTTTCATATTTTTCGACAATTTTTGGTGATTTTCTAGATGGAAAATGAATCTTGACCATTGTTTCTCCATCATATACTCGCTCGAAGGGATTTCTACAGTACTCTTTTCCCTCTATTATGAGGTTGACAAATGAAGTGAAAGCCCCTCGCCCCCTCATAGTATCATAGCAATTTGCCTCCACGGGTGACATTGAAGGAGAAAAGGAATGAGTTCTGAAGATATCTGTAATGAAACCTCTAGTTGCATTATATTTCGCAAACATATTGTTGTATTTTAGGCAGTTCGAGAACGCTAGAACAAAGAACTCCTTGAGATTCCAGTCATCAATTTCCAAAATCCAACGATAGATCTTTCCTAGGTTCAGTAACTGTCTCTGGTTGAACATATCGCTGAATTTTCTATATCCATGATTCAGTGCGCGGGTTGTTTCCACTCCCACGGGAATCATCACATCTGGGATTGGCAGACTCTGAGATATTTCTTGATACTCTTCTATTGCCTTTGCCAGAGTATCCCTGTCCTTTTGATCTGGAGCTTTGTATCCTCGACCATTCATCAGTTTCTTGTTGTTTGAGCTATCGCAGTGCCTACAGTAAAACTCGATTGCGTACATCTGTTCCTTAAACTTTCCAAACTCTCGAGTGAAATCAACTATTCTCTCATTTTGGCCGCAGTTTTCGTCTATACACGTGTACGAACGTCCCTTTGAGTAGTATCTCTTTGTTGGAATGAATCTCTCATTGCATTTTGTGCATTTGGTCATTTTTTTGGCATCTTTTGTTTCAAAAATGTTCCAACATCGCGGACAGACCACAAAATCACTTGCTCTGATTGTATTTCTTGCAAGGAAGAAATTGCGCATTAGAGGAATTTCTTTTGCGCATTTTGTACATGAACCCACTTTGTAATGGAAGTAATAAATCGCCTCTGCCTTTTCCCCACACTCGGGGCATGTCGTTTCATAATATTGTCTAAGCTGAGGTCCCAATTCATCATCAAGCTTCTTAAGAGTCCGGGAAAGGAGCTCCGGATCGATATCATCCACTTGCTTCTTCACCAAAAACCATGATACAGGATTGATGTCACCTGCAATCACTCTGCAACCAAGTCTTAATGCCTCAACGACTGTTGTTCCACCCCCCATCATTGGATCAAGTACAATCTTACCGTTTAGATTGACATCTCTCCTGAAATAATCCCATAATGTGTCTGGTTTTTGACTCCATCCCTCGAGATTTTCATCTGCGAGAGAATAGAGGAGGATTGCTCTAAACACTGAACCAAGGCGCCGCGCCCACCACTTATGCATCACATAGACTGGTCTGTAATGCCGCCTACCAAAACCCGTCGACTCTTTCTCAGCAATTGCATTTACCTTGGTTATTGGGAATGTAGACTCTATAGGACGCTTCAGTGGAGTAGAACCTCCGCTCTGTAAGATATACTACAGCCCTTTCAACATTACTGAGTAAGTTTCTTCTCCATAAAGAATCCTGGAACTGAATATCCTAATGATTTGAATGCCTCTACACTCATATCATCCTGCGAATGAAGAAGAATGTACAGTGTTGAATATCCTGAATCCTTTGCCCACTTCTCTACAGATTGTATAAGTGCCTTTCCTACTTCATCATTTGAACTCTCAGAAATGATAGAAAGATTGTAAATCTGAGCAACACTCTCACTGAAGCCTGAGACTCCTGCCCAAATTGAACCCACTAGTGTTTCATCATCAGTGACTGCTTCCAGTCTTACATGATTCTCTGAATTATCGATGTAGTTACTGAAGTAGTCTTCATACATACCTCTGATTTTCGTATCTTCAGCTTCCAGTGAGAATAGTACTTTTTTCTTGAATCTATCAAGTTCGGATTTTCGGACATCATCAGTTTTCTGTTCGGTCCGAACCAAAAATTTAGAACTAATATCTGAATCAACAATCTCTTGATTCAATTTTTTTGAGATTGGTATCGTCTTCACACTGTATCCAATCTTGTCGTAAAGCGACCGCGCATTTTCATTTTCTGCATGGACAAATAGACCGATATTGAGGTTCAGCTCTCTACTAAACTCTTCAGCAGTCATCATCAACATTTTACCTAGCCCGTTTCTCTGGAACTCAGGAACGACCACAAGATCATAGATCCACTGAGGTTTCTGTATGTCCCAAGGATCCCTGCTATTTCTTAATCCCATCCAGAGATATCCACAGCGCATGCTATCTTCCTGTTTCACAATGAAAACTCTAGATGTTGAGTCACTGAAGTCGAAATAATCTTCCATTTCGTTTCTATTCAATTTCTGAAGTTCTTCGTCGGATTTTCCAGGATTTTCTTCCACTAATTTGTCATACATGTTTTTTCTCAAAGTCTTCAGAGTTTCATAGCTCAACTTGAAGAAAAAATCCAAGTCTTCCTCGGTTTCTGCTTCAACTACATGAAAACTCATTTGTGTTCACCAACCAGAAGCACATGACGCGCAAAGTTTGGCACCTATATACTCACTCTTTCGGGCTATTTCAATCTACAAGATGAATATGGACGCTGAGTAATCCTTTTATTGCTATCAGAGATGCAATCGAACCGAACGGGACGTAGCTCAATTTGGCAGAGCAATGGACTGTAGATCCATCGGTTGCCGGTTCAAATCCGGCCGTCCCGACCAATCGCTATTTTTCTTATAGTCCTATCACTGTCAAATCCCAATTCCGACCAATGCTACCCTGAAAAATATAGCGACTATGAATCTATATTAAATGAGATTCCAAGAGAACGAACCAAATCCTTGTAGCGATTTCGGATTGTGACCTCTGTAACTCGTGAAACTTTAGCAATCTCTCTTTGAGTGCGCCTATCTTCTTCAAGTATTCCAGCAATGTAGAGTGCGGCCCCTGCAATTCCGCCAGGATCTTTACCAATTGTCACGAATCTTTCTTCAGCATTTCTGATAATTTCAGTAGCTTTCTTTACAGTTCTTCCTTCAAGAAAAAGATCCGCGGATAATCTTGGTATCAAATCTCTCGCAGAAGCTAAGGGCACATTAATATTGACTCGAGAAACGATTAACCGCACTGCATAACCAATTTGTTTTCTACTAACATTAGTCTCAGCTACGACTTCATCGAGTCGTCTTGGAATCCTGTGAATCCGACAAGCAAGGTAAGCCGATGCGGCAACCACTGATTCAATACTTCTTCCTCTCACAAGTCTCTTTGCTAAAGCTTTTCTGTACATCAGAGCTGCAGTTTCTCTAACGTCATGTGGAACTCCAAGTTGCGAGGAGAGCCTCTCCATCTCACTCATTGCAATACCGAGGTTTCTGTGTTGAGAACTATGGAGCCTACTTCTGATATGCCATTTTCTCATTCTGTAGATAGCTGCACGTGTGTTACTTGCAAGTGCTCTACCACTTGCGTCTCTATTCTGCCAATCAATTACTGTTGAAAGCCCCCTGTCAGCTATTGTGAGAGTCATTGGTGCTCCAGTTCTAGCTCTTGCATTTCTTTCCTCAGCTGTGAAGGCCCTCCATTCTGGACCATTATCGATAGTACGCTCTGATACCACAAGTCCACATGACGTACAGACACTCTCTCCACGGACATTATCCTCTGTGAACGAATTTCCTCCGCAACTCATACAAACATCTCGTTTGTTTGTATTCTTCTCTCTGGCTCTAGCTATATTGTTCACAGCTTTCTCCCCCTAACCTCATTTCTCCTGCTTTCTCCAATTCCACTCTCATTGTCTAATAATTCTTCTATCATTTTTATCAGCTCTGAATTGGGTTAAGTGACAAAGTGGGACTTTTCGGTTTCTTAGCGAATAACCCCGTTTGTGTTGCATTACCGAACACAAAAGCAACTTATTTGGTCAATACAAGAAATAACCATAGATGCTCTTGACTTAATCTCTCAATCATCTCCCCATACAAATCGTTCCTTATAAAAGAGGGCTCCTATACTACTTTTGAAGGAAACAGGCTCAAGGCTCAGATTTGGCTGTGCCAACCTTTTTTCTTCCTAGATTTATTCACTGTCAAGAATGTGGTGATTTTGAATGACTACTATTTCTAAAAAAGTGAGAAGCAGAGAAACTCTGCTTATTTCAAATGGAGTCTGTCCTTGACGTCTTTGACACCAAAAGTGTTGAACGCACATTCTAATGCAGCATCGTATGATGCACGGGTAAGCATTGTTCCAGACAGAGTGACGATGCCATCTTCGACCTCGACATTCACATCATCTGTATTCACTGCGTAGCTACGATCCATGGCATTTACAATATCTGTAGCAATGACTTGATCTGTTATCGTTTCTGTGGGTACAACTGCTAGTTTGTTATCAATATCTACAACGCCTATGACATCTGATATGATCTGCTGCGCGCGGAAAGTCTTCCAGTATGCATCAACATGACCCTCAAGAGTCACAACACCTTTCTTCACTGTGACATGAATGTTTTCATTGGATGTGCTGTCATTCCACTCAAGCTGTTTTTTGATGCTCTTTTCTATCTCTGAGTCTGTCAAGGTCTTTGCAGTAGAGGGGAACTTAACGAATGAGTTGTTATTTACCTTCTTCACTCCTGGAACTTTCCATGTGTCAAAAAGAGCCGCCTCCTTCACAGCGTAACTGGGGACAGTACCTCTCAAGGTGACTTCTCCATCTGTCACCTCAACATGGATGTCTGATGCGTCGACACGACTGTCCCAGTATAGCATGTCGACAACGGTTTTCTTGATTTGTTCATCTTTTGTTTTCATTCTTTTCTAATCCTTGTATATATATCGAATAGACATCAAATAAGTGTTATGATAGAGATAAATTAGAAGTAATAATAAGATGAGATTATAATAAGATATATAAAAGAAAATAGATACCATTTTAGATATGGAATTAGAAAACATAAGAACTAAATCAGAGAAAGAATTAAGATATCGTAGAGGAAGGACTAGAAATTACCCGCGATTCAAGAAAATCCTCCAAAAATATATGACAAATAGAGAACCACTCAACCTAGATGATGTTGTGAAGTTTATGGGCCTTTCCCATCACACCCTAAGGAACTATGCAAAGGAACTAGGTTTCAGAATGATTGTGATGACTGACGAGGAGGGAAATCGCTGGATCGCCTTCAAAGAAGAAACGTAACCCGGACTCTAAAAGGAACTAATATATCTTAAAAATAATGAATCAGCGTTATATAGTCTATTTTTTGCCTTATAAGGTTAAAGAGTAGTAATACTAATAAGTAAAAAATCCAAGTTAATACGTTGGAAAAAAGGACGAGAATAACTCACGCTTGACAATAACAGCAACCAAGAATCATTAGGTGTTTTGGTCAGGCTTAGACATTCACAGACGGATTGAACCTAAATGTCCTACTTATCGAACAACGTTCAATCTGTTGATACAGGTGAGAGAAATGGAAGAAAGATTGAGAGAGAGGTTACCAATTAGCCAATGGCCGGATCTAGAGAGAAGAATGGCGATAATGTCACGAATGACAAGTGACCCCCCACCCAAACTCATCCAGGAAGACAACTCAGAGTTGATTGAGAGGGTTGAACTTGTGCTACCCTACTCGGAAGACTCTGAAGAAATCAAGAGATAGCCTCAACAAGGTGTTGGGATACTATGAGTTGGGAAGCACTTCTCCATGATAGCGTATCCACCATTGAAGAATTGACAGAGTATATGGATGTGAATGATAAGGATCGACGGGTTCTCGAGAAGATATGTCAGGAGCATCCAATCAGAATATCCAAGTACTATTTGTCACTGATTGATAGGAACAATGCTGAGGACCCAATTCGGAAAATAGCTGTACCCTTGACCCATGAGACGCATATGGCAGGTCATTATGACACCAGTGGAGAAAGAGTAAACACTGTACTGCCAGGGCTCCAGCACAAGTATAGGCAGACTGCTTTGATTCTAGCCACAAATGAGTGTGCCATGTATTGTAGACACTGCTTTCGAAAGCGTCTAGTCGGAGTAGACACTGAAGAGGTCATTCAAGACATTCCAAGTGTTGCTGATTACATCACAAATCACGAGGAGATCAACAACGTCCTCATCACTGGAGGAGATCCATTTACACTTCCTAACGAGAGGATAGAAGAGTTCCTGGCAGCATTGGCTCCGATAGAGCACCTTGACTATATCAGATTTGGAACGAGAGTGCCTGTTACATTCCCCAAAAGGATACTATCAGATGAGAATCTGCTCAGCATATTAAAGTCCCATTCCAACAAGAAACAACGTCTCTATGTTGTCACTCAGTTTAATCATCCAAGAGAAATCACCAAGAAGTCTACTCAGGCTTGTAAACAACTTCAAGAGGCGGGCATCATTGTCAGTAATCAGACTGTTCTTCTAAAAGGGATAAATGATGACTCAAATGTATTGGCCCGATTACAGAGAGGGCTCGTACAGATTGGAGTAGTTCCATATTATGTATTCCAGTGTCGACCTGTGAAACGAGTGAAGAAACAATTCCAAGTGCCACTCTATGAGGGTTGTAAGATAATAGAAGAAACCTGGGCTAAACTAGACGGTCATACAAAGAGATTCAGATTCATAATGTCGCACCCATCTGGAAAGATTGAGATTCTTGGGATGCGTGATGGAGAGTTTCTGTTCAAGTATCATCAGGCCAAAAATCCCAAAGACTATGGGAGAATCTTCACACGGAGGGTTGACAGGACAGCCACCTGGTTGGATGACTTGGAAGATGGATCTTAATACCAATTTTTTCGTACCTATACTGTTACCACGTTATTTCAGGTTCACTTCACTTCAATCTTAAGTTCTCGTACAAGCTCTTTGTAACGGTTTCGAACTGTGACCTCAGTAACTCCTGCTATCAATGCAATCTCTCGCTGTGTAACTCTGTTGTCAGTGAGAATGGATGCAATATAGAGTGCTCCAGCAGCAATTCCACGAGGATCACGTCCTATGAGAAGTCTTCCATGGTTCTTGGCATCTTGAAGGATTTTCAGGACTTCTTCCTGCATCACTGCAGGGAGTTCAAGGTTCATTATCAGCTTTGGAACATAATTCATGGGGTCCGGAACAGGCATTCTCAACCCCAGTTTCCGTACGAGTAGTCGATAATGTCGACCGATTTGTTTCCAGTCCAGATATGTGTGACGACCAATCTCTTTCAGAGATCGAGGCATCTCCCTCAGACGAAGAGCCGCATAAATGGAAGCTGCTGCCAATGCATCAATGGACCTACTTCGTACTAATTTTTTCGTGATGAGTTTCCTATAAAGTGAGGCAGCAAGTTCTTTGACACCCTTCTTGAGTCCCATTTGAGAAGAAAGTCTTTCAAGCTCACTCATTGCCTGAGAGAGATTTCTTTCAATTGAACTATGAACACGAGAGCGAATCTGCCACCTTCGCAGTCGAGTTATTTGTGCCCTTCTCTCAGAAGAAAGCTTCTTACCAGAAGAGTCCCTATTACGCCACCCTATGACTGTTGATAGTCCTTTATCATGTGCTGTCTGTTTCATGGGGCTTCCTGTTCTTGCACGAGCCCTTCTTTCATCAGCTGTGAAAGCTCTCCATTCTGGTCCGTAGTCTATACGCTTCTCACTCACAACCAGTCCGCATTCTGCACAGACCGTTTCACCAGTCTGACTGATTTGAACAGTCTTTTTAGACCCGCACTCAGAACATGTAGACGAGTCTTTTTGAATGGACTCATCCAAGCCTCTACTGGTTGCTCTGGAACCCATTATCGAGTCACTACCACCGACGGCGGCGTCTATCGTAACGATCCCGTCTTGAGTCTCTGTTTCGACTCCCCCTCGCAGAGTATGTGGCTTGACCAAATCTCTGTGTCCCACCATATGGCTGATAGTAGTGCCGCGGTCGGTCACTCCGATGGTCCTTTGCGGACATGTCCAAATCAAGGTTGACAGTTTCAATGTTTCTCTCTGCCTTTTTGAGTTCACTATGGCGACCGATCTTTAATTGTAGGTTTCCTCTAAAGAGGCCAGTATATCCGTTCTCAAGTCTATAGGTCCTGCCGACCTCAATACTCTCTATTGTTTCGTTCCATAGTGGGAGTTTTACTGTACCAGTTTCATCTCCAACTATAGCATCAGCTATCTTGTGTGTGTCAAAAGTCCGTCGTGAAGTAACCTCTCTCACTTCACCTTTATCCACAACCTTGAAGGTTATATCAACACGCTTCATCCGAGGTTTCAATTCCTCTATCTTTGCTTCATTAGAATCTTCAGTTGCTGCCTTATCATTCTCAATTTCAGAAGTCATTCAAATCACTAACACCAAATCAAGGGACGTCAAAAACGAAAATCACCAAGTTAGTTCCTATGGAATTCATCTAGAACGACGACCCTTCACCATCATTACTGCCAGATTCCTTATAAATCTCAGGTTATGTAAAGCTTTGATTATCCCTATTTTAGAAAAAATAGACTTGATAAAACCAAAAACATCAAAAAAGGCCTTATTAAATTCGAAATATTCATATCTTCTCTATGGATGTATTAGGTCCCGGAAGAAAGACAACAGTAACGAACCCTTTGAATGTTACACCTGACTGAGAATTTGGTGATATACAGAATGCTCATGTAAATGCCAAGTCTTGTGTTGGCGAGAAGCTGAGTTCTCCGTGTGCTAAATCATTGGGCTCATGTTGATAAAGGTGAAAAAGGTGAAACAAACAACAGGAGAGATTGTTGCATCTCAGATGGCAAGTATTCCAAACAGCAATAAGCAGTACGGATACATCACTATAGAAACGCTAGATAACAAATATCTGAAGTTAAAGGTCGATATAATGACCAAATATGAAACTATTGAGAGAGGAGAGAAAGTAACTGTAGAATATGATGTCTTGGGGAGTACAGACATCTTCTCGGCTAAGAAGATTCTCAGAAAAACATCATAATACTGGAATCAATTGTTATGGGAAAAAGACCAGGTCAATGTTACAGAGAATGTGACCGCCCTCCATACACTCGAAAAAGGTACATACATCGAAGACCTGCAAGTAAAATCACGAGCTTCGATATGGGTAACACCGGAGGAGATTTCAAGGCGAAATTATCTCTGATAGGTCTAGAACGATGTCAGATACGACATCAGGCTCTAGAAGCAGCACGTGTTGCATCGAATCGTTATATGGTGAGAAATGTTGGTCGACAAAACTATCATCTTAGAATTCGAGTAAAGCCATATCATTATTTGAGAGAAAATAAAATGATTACAGGTGCTGGTGCAGATCGTATCCAAGATGGAATGCGTTTGGCTTTTGGCAAGGTAATTGGACTCGCAGCAAGAATCAAACCACGACAACCTATTATCTCAATCAGCTGCGATAACAGTTTCATTAAGAAGGCACGAAATGCCCTGAGAAGAGCTGCACCCAAATTGCCCACACCTTGTAAAATCGTCTTTGATAAAGTAGATGCCAAACTGAAGAAGAGTATGGGCTATGGGCTTTAGAGTTTATAATTCAAGACCTGAATCATCATCGATTAGATATGATATGAAATCAACAAGGCGCCCACGATGAAACTGCTTGATTGCTGACAGTTCCAATGTAGGCAGTTTGGTCATTTTCTCAATCCGTCTTTTTGAAATCCTCTCTTCCAAATCTTGTTTATTTGCTATAATCGCCAACCGGGTATATGGAAAAGTTCTCCTAAGAAACTTCACAGAATACTTGATTTTATTCACATCTTCAATAGCACTGTCGGTGACTATAATCACAAACCGATTGAATGTAGGACTGCTTTTTAGAAAAGAGGTTGCAAAAACTTCGAGTCTTTGAGGTTCAATACTCGAGGTTTGAAGTTCCCAGATTGTGTATGATATGTCTTCAGTTTCAATCTGATAAGTGGTACCTCTACTCCTTGCGTCTTCATCTAGTAGTTTCACAATTGTGGTCTTCCCGACTCTTGGTTCACCAATCAGAGCAAGAGAGATTTGTTTCTTTGTATGCATAATGCACATTCTCTAGTTGTCTTTTTGAGTGTTAGATAAAGGTCTTTACATGAATGATTAGTTTCTTGCAAATCTATACAGGTTACTTAGAAAAATCACTTTAAAAAGCCTTATAAATCCCTGAATTACGAATAAGGATTTTAAATACTTTTTTTCCGCCCCTAAGGTTTTATAAGGTCTGATAAATAAGTGATAGTGAGAGATAAGATAGATATGAATACAAGTTACCGATTTGATCACAGAAATATACCACTTACATCAATCTTGCTTGGACTAGGTTTTCTTGTTATTGGATCAATCAGCATCTTAGAACCAACTCTCTTTGGATTCCCATGGATGATTATCCTTGGGTTGATACTAATGGGAGTAGGGGTTGAAATGTTCTATAGGACGCACAGATCCAAAGAGGATGTAAAGAATGCTCTTGAATCATATAATCGTGTAAGTATGAAGCAGCTGGCTTCAGAGTTGAATATGAACCGAAAGAATCTGACCTCAGCCATAGTTGACTTACGAAATAATGGAGAGATAATGGCGAGAATCGATTATTCTCGTGATAAAGTCATGATAGAAACAAGAAATCACTAGCGAATCTATATGTACTTAGAGATGTAGGATCCGTTCAGGGTCAACTTAAAGATATACCAACTTGCATCAGTAGCTGCTGCTCAAGGTGCTCTTGCTCATAATGCATACAAAAACATCCGAATGCCATATTGGGCATAGATAAAGACCAAGGAATCAATCAGTACCTAAAATAACTGAATCAGTTCAAATCTCAATCACACAAAGAATGACCTTTGTAAATGAACTATGAAACTTGAGCTTTTATCTCTATCAGCCATCAATACAGAAATTCACTGACTTCATCAACTGACAATCTTGGCCGTTTTCCTAGAATTTCATCAGGCCAACCCATAGTGATTGCAGCCATGAGTTTCCATGATTTCTTGAAGTGGTCCATGATGGCTTCATACGTGTAGAAGACATCCCCAATCCAGCAGGTTCCAAGTCCAAGAGAATGCGCTTTTAATAATAGATTCTGAATCGCTGCAGACACAATATGGGCCTCAGTAGACCATCCAAGTTCACTTGTGTTCCATACTAAAATGACCACTGGCGCCTCCTCCATCATAGTACATGAACCAAATGAGGAACCAACATCAAAGGTCGCCTTGCTTAGTTCACTTCTGTACATTTCTGTGAACCTATCCTTTGATTCACCAGTGAGCACGGTGAATCTCCACTGTTGACCGTTCTTGGCACTTGGAGCAAATGTGGCCGCCTCAATACATTGTCTGATCAGACGCTCATCCACGTCAGTACCTTTGTAAGTCCTGACACTCCGTCTTCCCTTGATTGCTTCATCAATACTCATCACTTCACTCAACATCCTCTGGAAGATGAATGATGAAACTGCATTCTGTGTGTCCCTGAAGCACAGACTTTACCATCTCATACTCAAGTGGTTGGTCAAGGGCGGCTTCCCAAGGTTGTTTGGTAAAACCACCACTACAGTGGCAGAAGTCCGCTGAAACATCCCTTTCATCATCTAGAATCGACTCACGTGCCCATGCGCAGTGACACGCATAGTACCGCCTCATCCTCTCATCGGTCGCCTCAAGAAACTCCTTAGTCATGAACGGAATCTTCGTGTGATAGATAGTGTTGCCTCTCCTCTCACCACTCAGGACATCCGGACGGCTCTTAATGTACTCAACAACATCATCCGTGATGTATTGATTGAAGAACAGAGTGCCATCATCCCTGTGTTTCTCTAGTTCTGCAAGAGCACTCTCTCGTTTCTGTTTTAGATACTCATCAATACTGCCAGCCTGCAGGTATTTCTCTCGTTCTCCCTTTCTGAAGTCACGAGGTAGTCCATGTGCCACATCAGCCAAGATCCTCTTGCAGTCCTCAGCACTTAGAGTCTTAGTCATCCGCTTCAAAACCTCTCGAGTCACATCCACTTTCTCAGTGTCTGGCATACCTAACGGCGGCAAATCCTGTTTCGGCAGTATTTCATCGCGCTTCTCATCGCCAAGATGTTCTCCCAACCTCTCATGAAGAACATTCATCACTTCTGAACCATCAAAGATACCCAGAACCGGTAGAAACAGATCCATGTTCTTGATGAAGTACGCATAACGAGACAGAGCAGCAAAATTGAGGTAGGTATTCATGCCCTCATCAATCAATATCTTAGCAAATCTGTTGAACTCCGTGCCAGATGCGGTCTGTAATGTCTTACCAGACTTGTCTAGGAAATCCTCAAATCTCCCCACCATCTTTGTGTTTTCAACAATCTCCTCCTCAGGGATAGGTTGTTCCCTATCAGTTAGATATCTACGAAATCCTTCCTTGTCCATCTTTCCCACACTCAACCAAACTTTTCCATTGTCACTTATCAGGAGATGGAAGAAAGCAAGAATGCAAGTGTTAAGATGTTCACTCGGGAATCCCGAGAACTCCTTTGGCGCCTTTACTGAGTAATACGGAGTTAATACAGGTGCTTAACTACCCTGGTCAATACGAACTCATGGTGTATTCGAGTAATGAAAGCATTAGAAGTCAAAATCAAGCACGCTCTTGAAAACAAAGGGATCAAGTGTCAGTCAGTCTATAAGATGCCAGACCCTGATGACACACGAGTGCTTATAGCTTTCAATTCAAAGGACAACAAAAACCTCTCAATAAGGAAGATTGAGAATATTCTATCTACTCTAAATGTTGGAGAGTTCAAGGTGCCGAATGAGTTTCAACGCCTTAGTTCAGCGTTCCTACATCTTGAGGTCACTCTGGGTGCAAGAACCGAAAAACCAGTTTTTTCAGCATCCATGTAGGAGCAACATCAAACCGCTAAGGCATCCTACTCCGTGTTTCTTATCAGTAAGATATGCATAGGATAGACTATGGATCTTAATCTGACAGACCGGATTTTTTTGGTGACTGCTGCCTCTCGTGGTCTAGGATTCAGTGTGGCAAAAGCCCTCTCAGACGAAGGAGCCAAAGTGATCATCTGTGGTCGAAGTGAAGACTCTTTGAAGAAAGCCACCTCGATGCTTGGAGAACGTGCACAATACTATGTGGCTGATTTGTCAAAGCAAGAAGATGTCAAGAAACTGGTGGGGAATATTAGTTCACAGATGTTGCATCTAGACGGTCTCTTTGTCAATGCGGGAGGCCCACCCCCAGGAACTTTCTCAGCTCTCTCAGATGATGACTGGAAACGGGCTATCGACCTCACATTGATGAGTGCGGTGTGGTTGACGCGAGAAACTAGACCGCTTCTGAAGATGTCCGACTCTCCATCCATTCTATACAGTACATCAATATCAGTTAAACAACCAATCGATAATCTCCTGCTCTCAAATGCGATTCGGCCAGCAGTCATTGGTATGATGCGTACACTTGCCACAGAACTAGCTTCAGATCATATCCGTGTGAATGCGGTCTGTCCTGGATATATCTATACCGAACGAGTAGAGGAGATCATGTCCGCGTCCAAGTCTGCAGAAGAGAGTATCAATGCAAAAATTCCCTTGGGCAGAATGGGAAAACCAGATGAGTTTGGACCTGTGTGTGCCTTTCTTCTCAGTCCAATCTCAAGCTACATTCACGGTGCACTCCTGCTTGTAGATGGGGGTCTCTATCAAGGTATGATGTAACTATACTTAGAGATGGAGCTCTGTAGGATCAATTCCTCCACACCTGACAAGTGCAACTTTGGAGTAATATCGAACCTGTTCATCAGCATGATCTATAAGGTCTCTCAACGCTGGGACTGCTGGAGGGTACGGTGAAACTCCAACGGCCCATGAAGCCACCCGAAGCACCTCGACATCTTCCGAACCAAGTAGTTGAGTTATAGCTCTTAAGATAATCTCGGATCTTCTTTCAACAATCAGACGAATCATCCTCACTTGTTCATTTGGAGGTACTTTCATAATTGTATCTGCCAATCCCTGTAATGCTCTACTGTCATCCATATCCCGGAGCCCACGAATTGCCCAGTCTCTCACCTTTTCAGACTCATCCTCGAGTGCCGCAAGAAGACAGTTAAACGACTCAGGAGCGCTGATATTGCTCAATGCCCAAGCACCAGACTCTCTCATCTCGGTACTGGAGTCGCCTAGGAGGGCGCAGAGAGTTCCGAGTGTTTCATCACTCTTCACTCTGGTAAGAGCAAATACCGCCTCTTTTCTGAGATTTACATCCTCTCTCTCATCTCGTGCAATTCTTCTTAAAACTCTCCCATAACTCGCAGGGTCTGTGCTCCCCAAGATATGAACAATCCACTTTCTAACTTCGAATTCCTCCTCCGTACTCGCAAGAATGTCAACAAGCTGAGAGTTGAGAGAATCAATTCGCATTCTATACGCGGCCTGTAGACCTCTAACCCGAATGCGAGAATTACTATCCCCAATGACCCTCTCAATGAATATGACAGCCAGTTTAGTGCTCAATAGGTCGACAAGGTCTAGAATGACATCCCTGTGGCTCTCAAGCTTGTCAGACTCAAATAGAGATACAAACTCATCTGGGTGAGAATTGATGTATTCAGCCACTTCTTTGCGTTGGTTCACTGACTCAACATCTGATAGGAGCTCAAGCACATCTGTCATAAGCCGAGCTATCAACACTCCCTTAGTTACCTTTTGCCATAGAGCAATCAGTAAATCTTGAATGCCTCTGCATGTGGAAGTTTGAATGCCTCCTTGCCTGGATTATACCTGAGGACGGTGAAGTAGGAAGCCATCTGGAGTGCAATCGTGTTTGGAATAGTCTGTACTAATGGTAGTTCAAGATCAAGTGTTTCATCAGTAAACAGATGGTATGCACTCATCTTTAGTGGACCTCTGAGCACGTCTATGAACGTATCATCTGAGGCGCTTTTTGGGCTATTGGAAATCAAAACAGCACACTCACCATCATTGACTGAGATGTTGTAGTGATGACAGAACTCCTCTCTGACAGCTGCTATGCCTTTCAAGATAGAGAACTCGTCAAACTTCATCATCCCAATCTGAGCAGCAACATGGTTTGGTCCATCAGAGATAAGATAGATAGGAACATTTGGACTGGTCACTTTAGAAATCCTCCTCCCTTCCTCCTCTGCCCATGTCATCATCTCTCTTCCTACATTTTTCAGCTTCTGAATATCATCAATCGTCTTGTCATCAGAACCAACCTTAGATGAAATCTCAAGAAGGTATGCCATCGCAGCAGTAGTTGGAGCTGAGGGACTTGTATTGTATGTTTCAACTCCTGAATTGGTGACCCATACATGATCTGCCTCTTGGGAGGCCGCCCCCTCAGCATTATCAGTCAACACGACTATTGTTGCGCTCTGGCTTTTTGCTCTCTGAAGTGCATCTATTGTTGCCAGACTTCTACCTGATGCCGTGATACCAATAACAACCGTGTCTTGATCAATACGGAGATATCTGGTTTCATCAGGTGACACTGACTGGACATTCAATCCTATGCTGAGGAATGCCCACCTCCCATAATCTGCCGCAGCATAGGAATCCCCACATCCAATTAGTACAATCTGCTTCTTGTCTTCTATCACAGAAATGGATGTATCTGTAGCAGCAGCAATTGCTCGAGCTATTGATTTTTCCTGCATCCTTATGGCAGCATAACAAGTTTCTAGGAACTCAGTCATCGCTTCTCATCTCCGAATTATAACATGTTGACATCTAGAGGTTCTAGACCCAACTGTCTAATCAAACCTGCCAAGAAACCTCGATGGTGGGTTTCATGAGTTGATATATGAAGTAGAGCCTTAGCCACTGTAAAACTAATTGTCTGATCACCTGAGTTTATACTTCTAACATGGTAGAGCTGGTCTTCTGGAAGGTTCTTGATGAATTCCTCTGTATCAGCAGCAACTCTTGACCACGCATCTCTGATGCTATAAACATCCTGAAAATTCTCTTGTCTGTTCATCTGATATTCTGTTTCTTTGAGAAAGGCCATCCAAAATTTCTCTGTATTCATGATATGCACTAAGATGTCTCGAACTGAACCTTCTCCTGCTCCAGCGGGTTTCAAGAAAACCTCGGAATCAAGTTGCTCCAGAGCTTGAAACAATGATTCTCTGCATACTAAATTATGATTGATCAGCATCTCAATGATGGTCAGCATGATTCATTTGATACATCTACACCCTTTATCTTAGTCACGATATAGGATAGAAACTACCTAAATATGAGGCACATACTCCAATTGTTTTTACCATATAATCACCCTTTTAGTTGACATTTGCATAATGAAACCTGCCTAGAATGAATAATTATTGACAAGGAGAAAAGATAATGGTTCTTCCAATTGGACCCCTCATGATTGAGCACAGACTGATTGAACGGATGATATCTGTGATGGGAAAAGAGCTAGAACGCATAAGAAAAGAAGGAACTGCAAATCCAAAATTCATTGATGCTGCAACCAATTTCATCCGGACCTATGCAGATCAGTGCCATCATGGAAAAGAGGAAGAAATCCTGTTTCGTGAGCTGCAGAAGAAAAAACTGAACCCGTCGGATAAACAAATCATGGAAGAGCTGATACAAGAACATGTGTTAGGAAGAAAGCTGACTGGTGGACTTGTTGAGGCCAAAGAAGAGTACGAAGCTGGCAACAGTGCAGCTCTAGTTACAATAATAGACAATATGCAGCAGCTTGTCGATTTCTATCCAAAGCACATCGAGAAAGAGGATAAGGTCTTCTTCAAATCAGCAATGACATACCTTACCAAGGCTGAGAAAGATGCGATGTTAGAAGAAGAGTATGAGTTCGACAAGAGATTCATTCATGTCGTCTACGAGAACATTGTATCACAGGCGGAACAAGCTTTCAAGTAGTATCAATACTCAATGAGAAAAGATTGGTGCTTTGGATGACATCACTAGATGATTTTACCATCAAAGTCGAAATTCCCATCGCTTGGGGAGATATGGACGCTTTTAACCACGTGAACAACACACGATTCTTCAGATACTTTGAAACTGCTCGTATAAAATATTTTGAGAGAGTTGGATTCATTGAAACCATGGAGACGCACTCTATAGGTCCGATTTTGGCCAGTATTTCTGCCAAATTCATCAAACCCATGTTTTATCCTGATATAGTGACTGTAGGTACTCGTGTGACCTCAATTGAACCAACCCAATTCGTTATGAAATATATCATCGAGAGTAACTCCAAAGGGATCGCTGCCATTGGTGAATCCAAAATCGTGGTATATGATTACAAATCTTCAGAGAGAACAACTCTTCCTGATACTGTCAGGAACAAAATTAGAGAAATTGACTCTATTTAGAGAGAGTGGTGCCTCGCCGGGACTTGAACCCGGATTAGATAACTGTAGGGCAAACGAGAATTACCCCCGCCGCAAAGTATATATACTTATTAACTATTGTTAATTTTAGAATTTTGAACCATACTTTTGGTGATAATTATGAAAAACATTGTAGAAACAGCCATAGACGCCGGCAGCTTCAAGACTCTTGTAGCAGCCGTTGAGGCAGCAGATCTTGTAGACACACTCACGAGCAAGGGCCCATTCACAGTCTTCGCACCGACTGACGAGGCATTTGCGAAGCTCCCAAAGGGCACAGTGGAGTCTCTCTTAAAAGACAAAGCAAAGCTCACTTCAATCCTGACCTATCATGTAGTTTCAGGTAAGGTCATGTCAAAGGACGTCATCAACTTGAAAAAGGCCAAGACAGTTCAGGGACAGGATATCAATATCGATACTAAGTCTGGAGTCAAGGTCAACAACGCAAACGTTGTGAAGGCTGACATCGAAACAAGTAATGGCGTCATTCACGTCATTGATACTGTGATTCTACCAGCGTAGGTCTACAGTATATTTACTTAACCAGGGCTGATTGGCCCTGTTACTACTTTTTTAATTGCAACTCAGTTTGGTAAATCTACAGAGATTTCAAACTCCTACTAAGAGAAAAATGGCGCCCCCGCCGGGACTTGAACCCGGGTCTCAAGAGTGACAGTCTTGAATGCTAGACCGGACTACACTACAGGGGCATCCAGTGCGCTCGGCTCTCGATTTTCTATTAAACTTGTCGGAGTAGTTCATCTCCTGAGCCGTTGTTTTTTAGATTCTATCGTCAATGGATAGACTACTGAGTAAGTTTATTACTGACTGAGGTACATAATAAAGCGGCCCACATAGCCAAGCCGTCCTTAGATGTTACTCCAATTCTATGTTTTATCGCAACCCTTTTATGGCTACAGAATTCCCCGTCCTCTGCTCAGACAGGACTGCTTCCCACTCATGCATGGTCGTATATTGCACATACTTGACTTATTGTAATACACGATTCTGTCATAGACTCTGGGACACGTGGGCTCGTGGCGCAGCTAGGTAGCGCAGCAGGCTTTTAACCTGAGGAATAAGAGAGTCATCTCTTGCTCGGGAATGGGCCGCGGGTTCAAATCCCGCCGAGCCCGCCACTGCATGTGGATTGGAGTAGGACTGTCAGGGCAGAAACCAAACGGGGCGGCTATTGCAGCTATGTGTGAGCTCGGATTTCTGAGTTCCATGCGTTGGGAAGCGTGCAGGTTCGCAGTAGTTCCCCCGTCCTTCACGATTACGATGTGATTACATGGCAACGGGCACAGAAGAGCGAGACAAGTACTGGCCAGTGATAGAGGCCTTCTTTGATCAGTACGGATTAGTAGGCCAGCATCTCGACTCATTTAATCGGTTCATAAGAGAAGAGCTCCAACAGGTAGTTGACAGTGTCGGAAAACTCACGCCAAAGATAGAGGGATATGTTGTAGAGTTGGGTGATATCCATGTGGAAGAGCCCTCTATTCGCGAGGCTGATGGTAGCGAACACAAACTCTACCCAAATGAGGCCAGAATCAGAAACCTCACCTATGCAAGCAAACTCCACCTTGACATGACGCCTGTCCGAAAGGAAGGGTCAGTATCAACTCGGCTTGAAACAATGAGGATTTACATTGGAGACCTACCAATCATGCTCCGGAGTGAGAAGTGTCATCTACATGGTCTTTCTGATGAGGAGCTCATCAAACATGGTGAAGATCCAAAGGACCCCGGAGGGTACTTCATAATCAACGGTTCCGAGCGTGTCTTAGTCACGCAAGAGGATTTAGCGCCGAACAGAATCCTCATTGAAGAGGCAAGCAAAAGCTCAAGTTACACTCACATTGGCAAGGTCTTCTCAACATCACGTGGCTTCAGGGCACCAGTGACAATAGAGCGAAAGAGAACTGGTGAGCTGAGAGTGTCCTTCCCATCAGTGCCTGGCAAGATACCCCTCGCTATTCTTCTGAAGTCCTTAGGTCTTGAGTCTGACAGAGATATTGTCGATGTCATTTCAGATGATGATGAGATACGAAACGAGCTCATCGTCACAATTGAGCAGTCAGCTCCAATTAATGCCCCCACTGGAGAAGAGAATGAGTCAACACGTTCCAATGCATTGGACTTCATTGGAAAACGTGTTGCTGTGGGACAGACTAAGGAGTACCGCCTTGCTCGTGCAGAAAAGGTGCTAGACCGCTATCTTCTCCCACACATCGGAACTGAGGAGGACAGTCGTCTTCAGAAAGCCTACTACCTAGGACAGATGGTAGAGCGTCTACTGGAGCTTGTACTCAATAAGAGAGCTCCTGATGACAAGGATCACTATGCCAACAAGCGATTGAAACTCTCCGGAGACCTTCTGATGTCCCTCTTTAGAGTGGCTCTATACTCACTTACCCGTGACATCAAGTACCAACTTGAACGAACAGCAGTCCGAGGTCGTAAGCCAAACATCAGGACAGCAGTAAGAGCTGATGTAATCACACAGAGACTAAAACACGCACTTGCCACTGGTAACTGGGTAGGCGGAAAGGCAGGTGTGTCACAGTTACTTGATCGAACCAACTACATCTCTTCACTCTCACATCTCAGGAGGGTTGTTTCACCTCTCTCACGCTCACAACCACACTTCGAGGCACGAGACCTCCACTCCACACACTGGGGCAAAATCTGCCCGAACGAAACCCCTGAAGGACCAAACTGTGGTCTTGTGAAGAACATTGCAATGATGGCTTACATCTCAGTTGGTACAGACGAAGAGGCTGTTGAACGTGCACTCCTCAAGGCCGAGGTCGAACCTATAGAAAAGCTCCGTGGAAAACGAGGTACAAAGTGGGCTGATGTCTTTCTGAATGGTCGCCTTGTGGGTGTCCATCCTGCCCCCCAAGTCCTGGCAAAGACAATTCGTCAGAAACGTCGTGCTGGTGAGATTGATAACCAAACAAACATTGCGTACTATGAAGACACTCATGAGGTTCAGGTCAATTGTGATGCTGGTCGTGTGAGGAGACCGGTCATTGTTGTTGAAAATGGAAAGAGTCGTCTTACTGATGAGCACCTAAGAATGATCAACGAAACAGAATGGGGATTCTTAGAACTTCTCCGTAATGGAAACGTGGAGTTCATTGATGCCGAAGAGGAAGAGAACACGCTGATAGCGATGTACCCAGAGGATATCGGACCAAACACTACTCATTTGGAGATAGTTCCCTCAACAATTCTTGGCATCTCTGCTGCTCTCATACCCTTCCCTGAAAGAAACCAGTCGCCTCGTAATGTGTACATGGCTGGAATGGCAAAGCAGTCAGTAGGTGTACCTGCGTCAAACTTCAGATACAGGGCTGACACACGCTCGCACTTCTTCCACTATCCTCAGATACCTCTTGTGAAGACTCGTGCAATGGACTCAATTGGCTATGAGGACCGTCCGGCAGGACAGAACTTTATCGTAGCTATTCTTTCATTTGAAGGTTATAACATTGAAGACGCCCTCATCATGAACAAAGCCTCTATTGAGAGAGGGCTGGGCCGAAGTACATTCGCCAGAGTATACGAAAGCGAGGAACGAAAGTATCCCGGCGGTCAAGAGGACAGATTTGAAATTCCCGACAGAAGTGTCAGGGGTTACAGAGCCTCTGAGTCGTATAGAAACCTCGGCGAGGATGGAATTATTGAAACCGAGGTCGAAGTCATGGGAGGGGATGTCCTTATTGGTAGAACCTCACCCCCCAGATTCCTAGAAGAGTATTCCGAGTTCGAGATTGCCTCTCCAAACCGTCGCGAAACCTCTGTCGCTGTTCGTCATGGAGAAGCTGGTGTCGTTGATAGTGTTATACTTACAGAAACCATAGATGGCAACCGATTGGTGAAGGTAAAGGTCAGAGACCTAAGAATCCCCGAACTTGGTGACAAGTATGCATCACGCCACGGTCAGAAGGGCGTAATTGGATACATAGTACCCCAACAGGATCTCCCATTCACCGAGGATGGAGTGGTCCCGGACCTGCTGATCAATCCACACGCCATTCCAAGCAGAATGACGATTGGGCAAATTCTAGAGATGATTGCCGGTAAGGCTGCCTGCATGGTGGGCAAGCAACAGGATGCGTCTCCATTCTGTGGAGTGTCTGAAGAGGAACTCTTTGAAACGCTCAAGAAACACGGCCTGAAGCATAATGGTCGTGAAACAATGTATTCTGGAATCACGGGAGAGAAACTCAAGGTTGACATCTTCATAGGAGTCATATTCTATCAGAAACTCCATCATATGGTCGCTGACAAGATACATGCTAGAGCAAGAGGCCCTGTGCAAATCCTGACACGTCAACCAACTGAGGGTCGTGCTCGAGAGGGTGGTCTACGATTTGGAGAGATGGAACGTGATGTACTGATTGGTCATGGCGCAGCCATTCTTCTCAAAGGTCGATTGCTTGATGAGTCAGACAAGAGTAACATGCTCGTCTGTGAGGACTGTGGTCTAATCGGAGTCTACGACCGAAACAAGGATCAGTACTACTGTCCGATATGCGGGTCGAATGCCAAAATCAGCAGTGTTGTAGTTTCCTATGCATTCAAACTGCTCATTCAAGAAATGATGTCACTGGGTCTAGCTACTAGACTGCGATTGAAGGAGATGATCTAAATGATTTCAGGACTGACTACAAAGAAGATTGATTCAATAGAATTTGGACTACTGTCTCCAGAAGACATCCGGAAAATGTCCGTTGCCCAGATTGTTGTAGCTGACACATATGACGAAGACGGATATCCTATCGATAGCGGAATTATGGACCCCAAACTTGGAGTCATTGATCCGGGTCAACGTTGCAGGACTTGTGGAAACCGAGTTGGTAATTGTCCAGGGCATTTTGGTCATATTGAACTCGCTCGTCCTATCATGCATGAGGGATATGCGAAGGTCATTCATAAGGTCCTACGAGCCATATGCAGAGAATGCAACCGAGTACTTCTTACAGACGAAGAGATCGAGCACTTTCAAAGGCTCTTCAGAAAATACCCCGAAATTGGCCAGAGAACCGCAAATCTGTCTAATGAGATACTAAAGAGAGCAGCCAAGGCCAAGACCTGCCCACACTGTGAAGAGGAACAGCTCAAGCTGAAATTGGAAAAGCCAACCTCTATCTACGAAGTTGGTGAAACTGGGTCTGTCAGACTGACTCCCATAGACATCAGAGCGCGTTTGGAGAATATCAGTGATGATGACTATCGTCTGCTTGGCATCAATCCAGAGGCAGCCCGTCTTGAATGGTCAATTCTCACAGTGCTTGCGGTCCCACCAGTGACTGTTCGACCATCAATCACCCTAGAATCAGGTGTGAGAAGTGAAGATGACCTTAGCCACAAGCTCATTGACATCATTCGAATAAACCAGAGACTTCGTGAGAACCTAGATGCGGGAGCTCCCCAACTCATTGTTGAAGACCTGTGGGAGCTGCTCCAATACCATTGTACGACCTACTTTGACAATGGTGTCAGTGGTATCCCCCCAGCTCGACATAGATCTGGTCGTGCACTTCGAACGCTAGCCCAGCGACTGAAGGGCAAGGAAGGTCGATTCAGGTCAAATCTTTCCGGCAAGCGTGTTGATTTCTCTGCTCGTACTGTAATCTCCCCTGACCCCAATCTGAGCATGAATGAGGTTGGAGTCCCTGAACAGATTGCTAAGATTCTTACCATTCCACAGAGAGTCACAGAATGGAACATAGAGGAGATGAAGGAGCTCGTCATCCGTGGACCAGACAGACATCCGGGTTCCAACTATCTTATTCGGACTGATGGTCGTCGTGTTGACCTGCGGTTCGTTAAGGAACGATCTGTCATTGCCGACACAATCGAGCCCGGTTTTATTGTGGAGCGTCATCTGAATACTGGCGATATAGTATTGTTCAATCGGCAGCCATCACTTCACAGAATGTCCATCATGGCACATGAAGTACGTGTGATGCCCTACAGAACATTTAGACTATCACTCTATGTCTGTCCTCCATACAACGCAGACTTTGATGGTGATGAAATGAACCTTCATGTACCACAGTCTGAGGAATCACGTGCAGAGGCACGGGTCCTGATGAGAGTGCAGGAACAAATTCTCTCACCTCGATATGGTGGACCAATAATTGGTGCACTTCAGGACTATATCTCAGCAGCATTTCTCCTGACACGAAAGTCTAGTTTCTACACATTGAACCAAGTGAACCAACTTCTCGCAACCGCGAATTTCGAAGGTTCCCTTCCAGAACCCGCAATCATTGCTCCAATCCCATTATGGACTGGAAAGCAGATATTCAGCATGTTCATTCCTGAGGGAATCAACATCTCATTCAAGGCGAATATCTGCAGAAAGTGCCAGACATGTAAGAGAGAAGACTGTGAGTATGATGCATATGTTGTAATTCGTGATGGGAATCTTCAGTTTGGTGTAGTCGATGAGAAAGCCTTTGGTGCTGGTGAACCAGACTCGCTGTTTCACAGAATCATCAAAGAGAAGGGCCCGACTACAGCACGGATCTTTATGGACTCAGTAGGACGACTTCTCGTCAGGTTAATCACTGATAGAGGGTTTTCTATGGGACTGAATGATGTGACGTTACCCCGTGAAGCATCCCAGCGCATAAAGCGAATTCTGAGCGATGCCGATGCAAAGGTAGACCAACTCATTGAAACCTACAAACGTGGAGAGTTAGACCCCAATCCAGGTCAAACACTGCTAGAAACTCTCGAACAGAGAATCATGGCCACACTTGCCGAGGCAAGAGACTCAGCAGGTGAAGTGGCGGGTGAACATCTAGGTCTTGAGAACTCTGCAGTCATTATGGCGCAGACAGGAGCTCGTGGTTCAAGACTGAACCTATCACAGATGGCTGCTGTTGTGGGACAACAAGCAGTCAGAGGCGAACGTATCAGCAGAGGCTATGTTGGTCGGACTTTGCCACACTTCGAGAGGGGAGATCTTGGAGCGCGTGCAAGAGGTTTCGTGACATCAAGCTACAAGAGTGGACTTGATCCCATAGAATACTGGTTCCATGCAGCAGGAGGTCGTGAGGGTCTTGTAGACACAGCTGTCAGAACCTCGACCTCTGGATATATGCAGCGACGGCTTATGACTGCTCTACAAGACCTCAAAGTTGAGAGTGATGGCACGGTTCGGACGGCTCCAGGTAGAATCGTTCAGTTCCGTTTTGGTGATGATGGTGTTGATCCGAGCAAGTCTGATCATGGTCGGTCGGTCAATATCGATATAGCAATTGAGAAGGTCCTTGGTAAAGGAAGAATGGATTAACGGAGGTCTAGAAATGTCAAAAGATACAGCTAAGAAAGGCAAAGCATCCACGAAGAAGACCACATCAAAGAAAGCATCCACGAAACAAGAAACCAAAGCGAAACAAGCCAAACCAAAATCGACAACCATAGTTACAAAGAACTCTACAACCAAGGATGCCACTACTACAATTGCTAAGCATATGGAGAAAAGGTTTGAAACAATTCGAGAAGAACGTAGACTTCCTCCAAGTGTATTAGAAGAACTCCAAGCCAAGACATCCAATTTAGATATCACAAAGAAAGAGTTTGATGCTATCTGTGATAACGTGATTGAGTCCTATGAGCGATCACTAGTTGAGCCTGGCGAGGCTGTTGGCACAGTCGCAGCCCAGAGCATTGGAGAGCCTGGTACGCAGATGACACTACGTACATTCCACTATGCTGGTGTCGCAGAGCTCAGTGTCACACAGGGTCTTCCAAGACTAATTGAGATAGTCGACGCTAGGAATAATCCAAGTACCCCTACCATGAAGATCCACCTAAGGGAAGATCTCTCAGGAGATCGAAACGTAGCTAGATCAATTGCCAGGAACATAGAGATGGTCTTAGTTGAGAGTGTTGCAAGTAATGTATCAATTGATCTTCTCCGACAAGCCATTGATATCAGATTTGACCCCGAGCTGATGGAGGACAAGGATCTCACAGTGGCGGCTGTTGCAGAGGCCATCCAAGAGAAAATCAAAGGCAAAGGTGAGGTTGAGCCCGGTGATAATACAATTTTTGTTTATCCTGCGAACGAGTCCTTGGCTGAATTACAGAAGTTGAGCGAGAAGATACGAGAGGTTCGTGTCAAAGGGATAAATGATGTGACACATGTTGTGATTCGAAAGGAATCTGATGGATATGTTCTATATACAGAAGGTTCCAATCTGGAAGATGCATTAGAGGTTGAAGGGGTTAATCCACACAGAATCTACACGAACAATCTCCGTGAGATATTCCAAGTCCTCGGAATTGAAGCGACCAGAAATGCAATCATCCAAGAGGCTATGAACGTGCTCAATGAGCAGGGTATGGATGTTGATGTGAGGCATATCATCCTTGTTGCTGACATGATGACTGCAGATGGAACTATTCGTCAGATAGGAAGGCATGGTATCTCTGGATCAAAGAATAGTGCTCTCGCACGAGCGGCATTTGAGGTCACAATTAAGCATCTCCTAGGTGCAGGAATTGCAGGCACACGAGATCCACTTAGAGGAATAACAGAAAACGTAATTCTTGGCCAACTCATTCCTCTTGGAACTGGAGCGATTGATCTTCTCATGAATCCACAGTTTCCAACGGCAAAGAAAAAGACTAAGAAATAATGGACTAATACAGAGGTCACGACGGAAACATTAAAACAGAATGTCATTTGACGCAACCAGTTCGGGTTTACCAACAAATCACAAACGAGGTCATATTATGAGCCTGAATCAACCAATAGCAAGCGCAGTAAGTACAGGGGAGTGTAAAATTGGGGCAAAGTCCTCAATTGAAGCCATCAGGAATGGTAAAGCTAAACTTATCGTTGTCGCAGCAAACTGCCCACAAGACGAACTAGAGGACATAGTGCAATTTGCAAAACTCGCAGATATCAAGGTTCAAAAGTTTGAAGGCACCTCATGGGACTTGGGTGAGGTTGTAGGTAAACCGTTCATGGTTTCTGCTATAGCCGTGATTAAACCTGGTGACTCAAAGATACTAAAGATGGTCTGAGGCGAGTCAATTGGGCCGAGTCAAGCTCTCCATGGAGGACATGGCACTCATCGCCAAATTTGAGCAAATCACAGGTGCTGCAGCAATTGATATTATCCGAGACGATGAAGGGGAACGAATCATTGTTGTAGTCCGGCCAAAACAACTTGGAAAAGCAATTGGTCGCGGTGGAATTAATGTGAAGGCTGCGTCGGAGGCTTTTGGACGCCCGGTTGATGTTGTAGAGATGGCTGAAACTGCCGAAGCCTTTGTCATGAGCGCTCTTGCACCTGCCAGGGTCGAGAATGTGAAAATTATTGAGCACCGTGATGGTACAAGGGTTGCTTCAGTGACTGTCAACACCGAAGACCGTGGAATAGCAATAGGTCGAGAAGGTAGAAACGTTGCACGAGCACGCATTCTTGTGCGACGTCACTTCGATTTGAACAACGTAGTGATAGCGTGAAGTGTTTTCGGAAAAATACTCTTCACAATCCTTTTAAGGTTACAACAGGCCGGAGCCGACAACCACCATGTAGAGTGCACCATGAATGGTGCCTCAATCACTATGAGGTATATTATCTTGACCGGTTCAAAATCCCCAGTGGGCGAGTTCGCAGCAAGACCTCTCCTTCGAAAGAGGAAGAAGTTTCGTTGGAAGAAACCCACCTACAAGAGGCGTACTCTCAAACTAAAGAAGAAGACCGATCCCCTAGAGGGTGCTCCTCAGGCAAGAGGTATTGTGCTTGAGAAAGTTGGTATTGAGTCAAAACAGCCAAACTCAGCTATTAGAAAGGCTGTGAGGATTCAGCTCTCCAAAAACGGAAAACAAATCACAGCATTCATACCAGGGGATGGTGGTTTGAAATTCATAGACGAACATGATGCTGTTATTGTCGAGGGGATTGGTGGCGCTATGGGTGGTGCGATGGGAGATTTGCCTGGAGTCCGATGGCAGGTCAGAAAAGTAAATGGAGTTTCTCTGGAATCGCTGATTTACGGCAAGAAGGAGAAACCAATTCGCTAGGTGGTAAGAGATGTCTGAAGAGGAAACCGCTAAACCAGTTGCTGGGGAAATCCCTCCTTATGAACCACCTGAGCTTCTCTTGTTTGGTAAGTGGGACTCAACTAATATACAAATCAACGATGCAGGGCTTGTCCGGTATATCACTCTGAAACCAGTCCTAATTCCTCATACATCAGGAAGACACGCTCACAAACGATTTCACAAGTCACAAATTCCAATTGTTGAGCGGTTCGTCAACAAGATGATTAACGCTGGTCGTAGAAAGGACAAGAAGACTCGAACTGGCAGAGGCGCTGGCAAGAAGCTAAGAGCTATCTCCACACTCAAACGTGTCTTTGAAATCATCAACTACAGGACCGGCTTGAATCCAGTTCAAGTCTTAGTCACAGCAATCGAGAATGCAGCCCCAGCAGAGGAAACAACGCGAATATCATATGGTGGTATGGCCTATCCTCGCTCTGTAGATGTTTCTCCCCAGAGAAGAATCGACCTTGCTCTGAGATACCTCTCTGTTGGTGCTGTTCGTTCAGCACACAAGAATGCAAAGTCATTCGAAGAGTGTTTGGTGGATGAACTCCTACTTGCGTATAAGAACGACCCAGGCAGCTTTGCAGTTGCTAGGAAGGAAGAGAGAGAGAGAGTGGCTCGTTCTGCAAGATAAGCTCTACCAATCCATCCACGATAACAATACGGCAACTTCTTTGCTCCAGCAAGACCAACTGAAGACCTTATAACACCTGAAACATCCCCCTCTTCGATTAGAATGCACGAAAGAGTTTTGGTCTGCTATGGCACACGCTATGGCTCTACTGGAGAAATTGCTGAAAATATTGCTGAAGTCCTGCGTAGTCGTGGAGCTGAAGTTGAGGTTGTCAACCTAAAGAAAGGTCGGGTCCGTAACTTGGATGCCTATGACCTTGTAGTGGTTGGTAGTGGAATACAGATGGGAAGATGGACAAAAGAACCCCTGAACCTCATCAGGAAGAACCGTGAAGCACTCTCTCATAAGAAAGTAGCATTCTTTGTGTCTTGTTTGTCAGTAGCTAAACCAGAAGCCTGCGAGCAGGCGCAAAGGGACTACCTTGACAAAATAGTCTCAGAATTTCCTGAGATTAGACCAATTTCTCTGGGTTTCTTTGGTGGTCTTATTGACCCTACTAGAGGGAACTTCATGACAAAGTCCATCATGAAAGCACTTGTCCAATCATTTGTTGAAGAGGGTGAGGAACCCCCAGAGTATGTTGATCTCCGTGACTGGAATCAAATCCGCGAGTGGGCTGAAGGTCTAATGCCTGATCCTTTCAGCGATTCTTAGACAGTCATTGTTGAGTGAGATATTTGTTCCTGCATCTCATGTCATGACTCTGTCTATGCTTTTTATCTCAATAATGAAACCAGTATATTATCTAACCTTTCTTGCTCCCAAAAAGGATATGTTCCACCATATTGACCAGAGTTTGTTGAGGCAAGCATAATGTCTGCAGAACTCAAAGTGGGTACAGCGATTGCAAGAAGAGGTGAACTTCAGAAAGGAGTCATCAAGGGAATCGAACTAAACACAACAACCAGTATCGACATCCCTATTCTTGTAATGAATGGCGAAAAGGATGGACCAACTATGCTCATGGTTTCAACACAACATGGCATAGAGATTCAGGGCATTGAGGTGATTCACAAGATAATGAGGGAAAGAGTGAATCCCAAAGAACTCAGAGGAGCCATCATTGGAATCCCTGTTGAGAACCCCTTGGCTTTCATGCACCATCAGTATCTATCTTGGATTGACAATCAAGATCTAGGTGGAGGTGGCAGTGCTAGTCCCCTGACTGCTGACAAACCACATGGCACAGCAACTGAACGTTTGGCGTACATTCTCTGGCAAGAGGCTTGGAGTAAGGCTGACATGGTCCTCAACATGCACACTAATGTCAGACCAGACTCCCTGTTCTTCACGGAGATCAATATCGGAAACCCCAAGACGAAGGACAAACTTGAGAAGATGGCTAAGGCTTTTGGAGTCACCAATGTTGTTGAAAATGTACCAATATCAGATGATGCACCAGATACACTCGCTAACTTAGCTGTGAAGAATGGAGTTCCTGACATTCTCATCGAGTTTATTGATGGTCGATGGATCTCTGAACCGTCAACTACCGTCGGAGTCCGAGGCGTTCTCAACATCATGAAAGCCTTTGATATGATTGATGGTGATATCGAGCCTCAGGAAGACATCATAATCATTCCTGGAATCTGTACATTTCATGGAATTGCACGATCGAATCGAGGCGGTCTCATCCGATTCCTAAAGACACCTGGCGATTTCATGAAGAAGGGAGAGGTGTTTGCTGAGATCTATGACCTCTGGGGTGATGTATTAGAAAGAGTAGAGTGTCCCGTTGATGGCTATATCTGGGCTTATCCATGTGGTGATATCTTAGGAACTCCGGGCAGCCTTCAGGCTGTTCAGACGGGAGCCAATATCGCATATGTGTTCACAACAGATCAGAAAAGCTAAATCTTGATGGAATGAGGAGTACACTGTGAAACGAACAAAGTGGAGAAAACGAATCCACTATCTAATGGTTGTTTTCATCATCTTTGGTATTCTATCATATATTCCTGTCCTGCCAGATTCAATCAAAGGACTTCTATTGCTTTTTACATTTATAGGTGCAGGATACTTCTTTGAATGGGGTTCCTCATTCTCTCAACAAATAATAAATCAACCTCTAGTTAGACTGAGAAGTCTTCTTTTCCCAATAGGGGGGTTTGTTTTCATTTTAATTTCCGGCGCTTGGGAAAATAGATCATTTCTCGAGGCGATATCTGAACCACTGCTGTGGGTGGCCATGCCTCTTATTCTATCTCTATGGTTAGCTGGAAGTACATTGTTTCGATATTTCAACCTAATTCCGCAAGAACCTAAACTGATTGATTTCTAGTAAAACTATCCGCGGATTATGATGAAAAATACACCACGTCGAAAGCATTTTGTGAGAATACACACTGTTTCTCATGATTGATAATGATGAACAGAGTCCTGATTTGTTATGGAACACGTTATGGTTCTACTTCTGAAGTAGTTCAGGAGATGAGTCAGACCGCTAGAGAACTTGGAGTCCAAGTAGATGTTGTTAATTTAGAAAACGAAACTCCTTTTCCTGAACCTGAAGGATATGATCTAGTAATCATAGGGAGCGGTATTCGTGCAGGACAATGGAAAAAGGAACCACTGAAATTCATTGAGCAGAAACTAAAATCTCTCTCCAAGACCAAAGTGGCTCTCTTCGTAGTGAGTGGATATGCAGGAAATCCAGACAAGGTCGCAGAGGCGCAAGCTGAATATCTAGACAGCATGCCTGAGAAATATCCCGGACTGTCCCCAATCTCGACCGCATTAATCGGAGGGGTGTTCGAGTTCAAGAAATACAATCTTGTCATTCGGGCTCTAGTGAAGAACATAGTAAAGAATCAATATCCTCCTAATGCAGAAATTCCCGAGAAGATTGACTTTCGTGACTGGGATATGATTCGCGACTGGATCACAGGACTTGTTCAATAGTCAGGTGAATCAAATGAAGATATTGAAAGTAATCAAGAGCCACAAGAGTGAGTTTCATGTTCCGTTGATAGCATTAAAGGGTGAAACTGTACAAGGAGAGAAACGTGATACTGAGTATGAAGGCTGGCTCTGGTGTCAGAACCGGAATGGAGTTGCCGCCTGGGTGCCAGAAACGTATCTAGAGAGGACATCAGATTCCGGACAGTTTCAATTTCTAAAAGATTACAACTCACGAGAACTGACAATCGAAGAAGGTCAAGAAGTCCTTGTACTGGAAGAAGACAGCGGATGGGCATGGGCGCGAACTACACTCGGAGAAGAAGGATGGCTTCCCATTAAAAATATGCGAGCTTTGAGTGAAAAACCAGACTCGATACCAGACCTGCAAATCTAGTAAAAATGTTCGCCTATTTTGTCTGATAGAAACCCCCTTTTCCCGCTGGTCAAGTGAACCTGTCGAAACGATTAAAAGCATCCCACAAGGTGACAGCCAAGCAGGTTCCCACCTTAGGGGACCGACTAACACAGAATAAGGAGAATTATGCCTTGTCCAAGAAAGATAAGGAGCACCTGAACCTGGTGGTCATCGGTCACGTCGACCATGGTAAGTCCACCATGACAGGCCGGCTCCTATACGAAACAGGCGCTGTTGACGAGCGTACTTTCCAACAGCATAAGGCCGAAGCAGAAAGACTTGGGCGGCCCAGCTGGGCATGGGCTTTTGCGCTGGACCGTCTGAAAGAGGAACGGGAGCGTGGTCTAACCATCGATATTGCATTCTTCAAGTTCCTCACTAACAAGTACTATTACACCATCATCGATGCTCCTGGACACAAGGACTTCATCAAGAACATGATCACTGGAGCATCACAAGCTGACGTTGGTCTACTTGTTGTGTCTGCAAAGAAGGGTGAATTTGAAGCAGGCGTTGGTCCTGGTGGTCAGACCAAAGAACATGCGTATCTTGCAATGACTCTTGGTGTACCAAGCTTGATTGTCTGTATCAACAAGATGGATGATGACAGTGTCAAGTACAGCGAGGACCGATACAAGGAGGTCAAGGAGGAAGTAGGTGGATTCCTAAAGAGCATCGGATACAAGACCGATCAGATTCCATTCATTCCGACCTCAGCCCTCGATGCTGCCAACCTGAAGGAGCGCACTCCAAAGCTCACTCCGTGGTATGATGGTCCCGCACTTCTTGAAGCACTTGACCTAGTTGAGCTTCCACCAAAACCAACAGACAAACCCCTACGAGTGCCAATCAATGATGTATACTCCATCAAGGGTGTTGGCACAGTACCAGTTGGTCGTGTTGAAACAGGTGTCATGAAGACAGGAATGAAGATTGTCTTTATGCCGCCAAACAAGACTGGAGAAGTAAAGTCCATTGAGATGCACCACGAGATACTGCCTGAGGCAGTACCCGGTGACAACATCGGTTTCAATGTTCGAGGTATTGAGAGAAAGGACCTTGGTCGTGGAGATGTCGCTGGTCCAACTGACAGTCCACCCACAGTCGCTGCCGACTACACTGGTCAGGTGATGGTCATTCAGCACCCAAGTGCAATCACAGTTGGCTACACACCAGTCATTCATGCTCACACTGCTCAGGTTGCCTGCAGGTTCGACCAAATCCTCCAGAAGCTTGATCAGCGAAGTGGTCAGGTCATTGAGGAGAACCCTGACTTTGTCAAGAAGGGTGAGTCCATGATTGCCAAACTGGTCCCCTTGAAGCCAATGGTCATTGAGAGCTACAAGGACTTTCCACAGCTCGGTAGATTTGCTGTCCGTGACATGGGAATGACCGTAGCGGTCGGTATTGTCCAGAAAGTCACACCGAGAAAGTAATGTATAGTTTCAAAGAACCGGGCCAGTAAGGCCCGTGTTTCTTCTCTATTTTTGTTATCATACAAGGTCGCGATAGAAGAGGTTAGAAGGGTTCACGCCCTAATCCCTTGTGGAGTGCACATCATGATGAATGACGATTACTATGATCCATATCAACAAAGAACCGGTTCATCAACAGGAAGATGGCTTGTTTTTGGTCTGATTCTCATTATAGGTCTGATTGGCATGATTGGTCTAGGCATGATGCCAGTTGATATGGTACCACTCTACATGGTCTTCTACATCCCCATGATAGTCTTCGGGCTTTATGCCACCTATCGTTGGGCACAGGGCAAATCCATTGCCCCAACTGATGTATCAGAGGATGAACGAATCCTCGAGCCTATGAGAAAACATGCACTACCAGCCCAAGCCACTTCTAACCCTGATACCTATGGATGTCCAAATTGTGGGAATCTTTTCTCACCTGTTAACGCTATGCCTGTAGATGAGCATGTGTTTCAGTGCCCATTCTGTGGCACTCGTCTTCATCTGTCCTAGTGAAAAGGAGAAGTGGCGCTGGGGGAGGGATCTCCCGGTATCATGGGACTCATGACACCTTTTGAACCCTCGAGTCTTACGACACTGGATGTTTGCAGGACTGCTAATAGCTACCTATAGCAATCCAGCTCCATACCAAGCTTGGATACCCCAGCTTGTTGATTTGCGGACTAGGATTTTCTCTTAAACATTACCGTAGACTATTCTCTATGTTAGCTCATTTAGTATCCTATGTGGTACAAATATTTCACAGTCTAAAAATAAATCAGGAATTTTGCTAAAAGAATAGAGAATGGCGATGAAGATCGATAGAAGATTCTTTTCAGTGATAATCTTCGTATTTGTCAGTTTTTTCTGCCCAATTGCCATGTCACCAATCTCAGAAGAAGTCATCATTGGTTACGTGTTTCTCACCCCAATCCTCGCTTATGATTATGGAGGTATAGCGGACGGAATCACACTCTTTACTGGCACAGAGTATTGGTCTGTCTATTTTCCACTTGTTGCTCCGTTAAGCCTTCTATTCATGATACAGGTGATTAGATCTATCAATGGAAAAACACCACGAAATAGAGTACTCTATGCTGGTGTACTAAGTCTAATTTTCCCGGGTTTGTTTCTGGCATGGTTACATATTCCATTCTTTTTCAACTTCTACTATGGATATGCAGGTCCAGTTCCTATTCAGTATATATTTGGAATGAAGATTGTCTCAAAATATGGGCATTATTCCGAAGAACTGGATTGGATTGATGAAGAATGAGATTATGATCTTCTTTAGTGCCGTTTTCATTTGCTATATACTTCCATGCTACGCTTAGATTTGACTCAGTTCGCAGATAAGAAGAAAAAGGTGCAGCGGCTCCCGATGTATCGAATGTCCTTTCCACGTCGAGTATACTCGTTGCGCTTCTCAGAGCAGCTACCTCTGGGGCTCCACCACTCTTCCTTAGGGCTGTTCCCGCCAGGGCCTGACCCAATTCGAAAGTCTGAGACAATCACAACAAACCTACGATTGTTGCTAGGTCCGTGACAGACTCCAGAGACTGCCCATCACAGTCCCACAGCGAAACTCTCCGCAGTTGGGTTTCATCCTCCACGGGGTTACTGATGCCACTAGTGCCATGTGGTCTCGACCGCGGCAAACGGTCCATCCTGCCCGCTGCACCGAGGTCTTCTTCAAGAGTGCCTAAAAACGTTGCCAATGGTAGTTTTGTCCTATACAAAGGCTCCACTAGCCCTCTTGATGGCCGTTAGTTCTTCAAGCACCTCTAATTCGGATTGTGAGAGGTCCTCCATGAAATTCTTTCTTATCGACAGAATGTGCTTGTCGGGAACATCTGTGTACAGTATTTCATTATTCTTCACCTGTCGACCAATCGTTGGCCCTCGTATTGAGACAGCCACTTCCATACCTTGTGTTGCTTCATCAATTGTGACGCTCCTGTCCTGTATCTGAAGAATCATACCAACACGTTTTCCCTCTTCGTTTATCAGACCAGTTCTAGGTCTGATTACGCCATGCACCTTTACCCCGACAACAGCCGGGTTGCTGTGTCTGAAGACATACTCTGGTATCAGCTCAATCTTTCCTGGTCGGATTATGGAACTAAGAGAGTCTGCCTTTGCCTGTTCTCTCTTGACAATTAGCCATGCATTATACTCATCATAAAGCCGATAGATGACTTGATTCAGGAAGATTTCAACACCTAACTCTGCAGCCAGGTCTTCAATGTCTGGTCCAAGCTTGACGTTGAATCCAAGAACGACAGCATTTAGCGGGTCGGTGTCTCCTGATGCTTGGGCTTCAATGATGTCCCGTTTCACAACTGTTCCAACATCTGCGGCTCTTACAGGTACCTTGCGGTCTTGTAGGAATTTTGTCACAGCCTCAAGTGATCCCAAGGTGTCTGTCTTTAGTACAATTCCCGACCTGTCTGTTTGAATCCGGATTGCACCAACTTCGTCTCGTACTTTTTGTTTTATTGCTTCAAGATTGCCTAAATCAGCGACAGCATATACTGGTGCACCAGCCACAGCCCCCTCTATGTCGGGTGAAACTATCTTGACACCTGCCGCCGCGTGAACCTTGTCCACATGAGTGAATTTCTCTTTAGGGTCTCTAATCTCATCCAGTGGTTTTGGCAATAATAGAGCCCTAATCTTAGCCACAATTACCTCATCTAGACCACCAATCACGACAGTGTCAGTCTTCTTTAACACCCCCTCATAGATTATCGTGTCGAGAGTGATTCCAAGCCCTGTTTCCTCCCTTACCTCTAGAATAGCTCCCTTTGCAGGTCCCTCAGAAACTCTTAGTCTATCTCTCATGTACTGTTGAGTCAGACCAGAGAGAACCATCAAGAGCTCAGGGATTCCAACTCCTGTCTTTGCGCTGGTAGGTACAATTGCAACTGCTTTTCTGAAATCTTCTACACGATCAAACCGTTCTGATTGGATCTTGTTAGCAGAAAGAGATCCTACAATCTCATAGAGACGTCTGTCTATTTCGTTCTGTGTTGATTCATTTTGCGCCTTGATGGTCTGAAAAAGAGTCATACCAGGTTTCTCTCTCCATCCTGGAACCTTGTCTAGCTTATTTGCTGCAATCAAGAAAGGAGTCCTTCCGGATTGTAGAATCTTGAGTGACTCATAGGATTGAGTGAGAAGCCCCTCATTGATATCAACAACAAGAATCGCTATGTCTGCTATAGCCCCTCCTCGTCGTCTAAGGTTGAGATATGCCTCATGCCCCGGGGTATCAATAAAGAGTAGTCCATCAAGAGTGAGCTCCGTTTTGACACTTTTCAAGAGGTCTCCACAGATTGCAAGGATTGTTTCAGTGGGAAAGAACGAAGCCCCGATGTGTTGAGTGATGCCAGCTGCTTCCCTTTCCTGAACACCGGTTCCCCGCATCTTGTCTAGGAGTGAGGTCTTTCCATGGTCAATATGTCCCAAGACAGTCACAATGGGTGAACGTAACTTCGTGTTCTCTGTCATAGCTGGCACCTTACAAGGAATTGGCTGTGGGACAGCGGGTTATGGTTATGAAAGTGTCGCTTTAGTTAAAACAGGTCAAATGAAATGTGTTATATTCCCCTCATGCCCCGCGATGGTCAATTATGCATAACTTCCCATCAAGAAAATAACAGGTGATAGACAGTTGGAACGTTCGTTGGTGATAATCAAACCAGATGGCACAATTCGGCGAAGAGTAAGCGCATTAGTCTTGAAGGCACTTTTGGATAAGGGCTACAAGATACGTGCCTTTCGTGAGATGAAAGTTCCCAAGTCATTAGCCAAACTGCATTATGCAGTTCACAAGGAGAAACCCTTCTTTCCATGGCTGGTTGACTTCATTTCTTCAGCTCCAGTATTGACCATGATTTTTGAAGGGCCTAATGTGATTCAAGGTGTCCGTGACACTCTTGGTGCAACCTTTGTCCAGAAAGCTGATCCAACATCACTCCGGGGAAAGTATGGAATTTGGGCTGGTGTGAATATTGCACACGCATCCGACGCTCCTGAAACAGCCGAGAAAGAGATAGAGCTATGGACCTGGGAAGGAGGTCTGGTGGAGTCTTCTGATGCTGAGGAACAGGCTAGAGAGTACATTGAAAAATACAGTTCAGGCGAAGCCGATTACACAATGGAGATTCGAAGTGTTGTTAAAAAAGCGATTGAAAATCATGACACATCAGATAACGTTCTCCAGTCCCTGATTCAACTTCTAGGAAAAGATTCGAAGGGAATCGCTGCTGAAGAAATTAATGCTCTCGCATTGGCAATCTTTGATTTTGTGAAGGAAGAAGTAGGGAAATCGTAGAAAGAACCAAAGGTGACAAAGACCACCTTTGGCTCCACTTATTTTCTTGATTCAATATCTCTAACGAGAAATCTTACCACCCTTCTCAAAATCTGAGGTCCACTTCGTGTCCCGAGGCTTCATTTTGCGCTCGAGTCTATTGACCTTGCATTTGTTTGAACAGAACCACAACACTGCTCCATCTTTTGTCTGCACAAAAGCAGAGCCCGTTCCTGGCTCGATGTCTTTTCCACAGAAAGAGCATCGCATAGTCCCAACCATGACTAACGCCTCCTCATCTTACGGGCTTCACGCTCAGTTTCTCTCAGAATAAGTATGTCCCCCATTCTGATAGGTCCTTTCACGTTTCGTGTCAGGACACGCCCCTTGTCCCTGCCATCTAGGATTTTCACACGAACTTGTGTGATCTCACCTGTGACGCCAGTTCTCCCGAGGAGTTGAATAACTTCTGCCGGGATGGAGGGTGTTGCCTCTTCTTCTTTGCTCATTGTTGGCCATCACCTAAATCTTACTTACGAAGACCATTGATTTTCTCAACAAGATCGTCAACTATATCCTTAGCCTTACCTTCTACAATGATTGCAACAGCCGCAGTGGGTCGGTCGATACCTGCAGCATTTCCAAGGTCAGTCTTACTTTTCACGAAGATGTACGGGGCTTTCTTATCATCACAAAGACCAGGTAGGTACATAATCACTTCTTGGGGCTCAACGTCTTCAGCAACTAGTACTAAGCGTGCTATTCCGCGCTCAATGCTCTTTGTCGCCTCATTAATCCCTTTCTTGATACGACCTGTGTCCTTTGCTATCTCTAGAGCCTCCAGAGCCTTCTTTTGAAGCTCCTCAGTAGGCTCCCATTCTACAAAACTTGGCTTTGGCATTATTCTCTACCTCAGTTTAGTTCTTCATCGGTATATGCTTCGACTCCATCCATCACAGGATAGACTCTTCTGCGCCGAAAGTCTAGTTTCTTTTAAAACTGTCGAAGCGTATTAGTATGTCAATAGCCAAGTTCAACAAGTACTGTCCTTAATGAGTTGGTATCAGCATGCATGTGTTTCAGGACAGAGTATCTTCCTCGTTTCTCCATAATCTGTAGGCCATGATGTATACTATCAAGAAACTGGTCTGCAGTGATTTGCATCTCAACAAGAGTTGTTGGCATTCCTCGATCTAACATAAAGCCCATAATGTCACCAGGTTTGTATTCTGTACACCCAGTTTCCTGAAGATAGTGAAGACATATTGGTGTAGCAAAGGCAACCTGTAATCCGTGAAGGTCTGCACATACTTTGTCCAAGGCATGTGAAATTGCATGTTCTGTTCCGGAGCATGGTCTTGAACTACCAAAGATGCTCATAGCTCGACCCGCATCAATCTGAGCACTGATTAGAGTTTCAAGACGATTACTTTTGAAAACAGACTCCAATGCCTTCATTACGATCGAATAAACCTCAGCATCAAATGGCTCATTTTGCACCTCATGGGCAAGTTTCCACTCAGCTAAACTTGAGGTCTTACAGATTATATCTCCAAGCCCTGCGAGCCTAAGTCTGGGAGGCGCCTTTGAAATGATAGAGGTGTCAGCAATCACAGCTAGTGGTCCCTTGCACTTCTCTGAGTATCTGTATCCATTATGACTCACAGATGCGACCTCACTTGCTATGCCATCGTGAGATGCTGCCGTGGGTATTGATATCCAGTCGATGCCAGTGTCTCTTGAAATTAATTTGGCTACATCTAGACTACTTCCTCCACCAAATCCTAGCACGATATCGATATTTCCAAGAACTGTATTTGTATTGGCTCGATAGGTGGAAGATATCAACCATTTGCAGGGTTTTCCAACCGCCTTTTCGAGGAGTTCTGAGTACTCGGAACGAATCAGGTCATCTGTCACGCAGATAGGATTGGTGTATTTTTTCATCAATGTTTCAAGTTCGTCTAGGGCCCCATCCTCAATTGCTATAATCTTTGGACCCTTAGAGGACATCTCATCATCTCTTGACTTGCAGTTTCATTTTACCTGTTAAGCTCTTCTATCCCATGCTGTTTAACAATCTACGCCCTGCTGATGCACCAGCATTACGTAGAGATTCGGATGGGGCGTGTTTTCAATAGCGAGTATTACACACGAAATACTCCAACCTATACTCTCTCTGAACACGTTCAACATGGAGCTAACTCTCATGACACAATATGTCAAGGTTGCCCTAATGGGTTCTGGCTATGCCGGAAAGTCCACACTGATTAAACTCCTGACTGACAGGGCACCAAAGTTGGAGGCCAACTATCAACCCACTGCAGGAATGAGCTGTGGAACAATCACCATCGACAGTGGTACAAAGGTTTCTCTAATCGAAATGGGTGGTCAATCTCATTTTGAGTTTCTGTGGTCGGACTTCATGAGGGGAAGCAAGATGGTTGTTGTTGTCACTGAGAGCAATCCAAAGGCTGTTCTTCAAACTCGCCAACTCCTTGAGAGGTATAAAAACCAGTTAAACGGTATGAAGATAATCGCAGTAGCAAATAAGCAGGATCTTCCTGGTTCAATGAGACCAGAGTCTGTTCAGGACTTGCTAGGTGTGCCAACAGTCGGCATGGTCGCTATTGATCCAAAGCAGCGTCTTACTGGTTACAAACTAATAGTGAATGGTTTACGTGACATCATACAAGTTGCCGCATAGACCCTCATCATTTCATTTCCGACACATAGATAGACGTAGGACAAGCCTTTTATGGTCAAGGAAGACAGGCGAGGATGCCCAGGACATGGGCGAGTGAGCCATCTGACCGTTCTGGTCGAATGGCGAGTCCGTCCGGGATAACATGTCTTTTGGGTATGGACTGAAGATAACGGTCGGGTGAGTCAATGGAAATCACTATTATCCACAAACAGGAGAACATCATTCATTTTTTGGTGGAAGGAGTGGATGTGGCGTTTGCAAACGCACTACGCAGAACCATGCTTACCAGATTGCCAGCAATGGCAATAGATGAAGTGCTTGTTCTTGAAAACACCAGCGTCATGTACGATGAGATGCTCGCTCACAGATTGGGTCTATTACCTCTCGTGACAGACCTTGAAAGTTACAACCTGCCAGAAGACTGTGACTGCGAAGGAAAAGGATGCAGTCTTTGCCAGTGCACACTCACCCTAGAGGAAGAAACAGGCGATGAAGAGAAGATAATCTATTCCCGTGACCTAACTTCACAAGACCCGAAAGTAGTACCAGCATCCGGGGACATCCCCTTAGTAAAACTCGCCCCAAACCAGCGGCTGATTGTCGAAGCGTACGCTCGCCTGGGAAAGGGTGTGGAGAATGCCAAGTTTCAGCCAGTATCAACCGTTTCATACAAGTATGTACCTATAGTTGAGGTAAACAAGGAGAAATGCAACCAGTGCGGAGACTGTGTTGAGGTCTGTCCAAAGAACATCTTGGTGATTGATGGAGACACAATCTCGACGCAAAACACTCTGGACTGCAGCCTCTGTGAGGCTTGTGTTGAAGTGTGCGAGCCTGGAGCAATCACAATTGACTCAAAGAAAGACGCCTTCCTTTTCAAAGTTGAATCAACAGGTGCACTGAATCCTGAGGATATCGTTGAGAAGGCCTCTGAGCTACTGAAGGAGAGAATCAGGCTGGCTCTCGACTATGCAAATTCACTATGAGGTGTGACAACATGGAAAGATCAGTCAAATCCGGATCTACTGACCCCAATACACGTGCACTCATCAATGCGCTACGAAAGACATCTGCAAAACACAATGTGGGTATATGGAAACGAGTTGCTGAGCTTATTGCTCGACCAGCTCGACAGCGTGCTACAGTGAACATAGGAAAGATCAACCGCCATACAAGAGCTGGAGATATTATCGTAGTACCTGGTAAGGTACTAGGGTCTGGGGTTCTCTCACACAAAGTCACAGTAGCCGCCCTCAATGCATCGACCTCAGCAAGGACAGTCATTGTGGGAGCGGGTGGGTCATTGATATCAATTGATGAGTTACTCACACAGGTTCCCAAGGGGAAAGGAGTTACAATAATTGTGTAGGTGGTCTTGATGAGTATGGAACACGTCAAAGTTTATGATGCTGAAAACATGGTTGTTGGCAGACTTGGAGCGAAGGCTGCAAAGGCAGCGATGCTTGGTAACACGGTAGTAATCGTCAACGTCGAGAAAGCCATAATCACAGGCAGACGCAGGACGGTTATTGAATCCTTCAAAGAGAAGTTCAACATCCGAACCTCCTATAATCCACGCAGGGGTCCATTCCATGAGCGCCGACCTGATAAGATGGTCAGAAAGATGCTTCGAGGAATGCTCCCATGGCCTACCCCACGCGGGAAGGCTGCCTACAGACGCATCAAGGTGTATATCGGAGTCCCTCAACAGTATGCTGAGTCTGAGAAGATAGTGCTCGAAGGCGCAAAATATCGGAGCATGAAGCAGAAGTACATCACTGTGGCTGACCTGAGTCATGAACTTGGTTGGAGAAATCCAGAGGTGAAATAGAATGAGAGTAGTAGTTACTACTGGCAAGAGGAAGACCAGTCTTGCAAAAGCGACAATAAAGGATGGGTCCGGAAGAATCAGGATTAATGGAAGCCCCTTGGAAATTTTACAACCCGAGCTCGCCCGTATGCGTATCATGGAGCCTCTAATTCTCTTTGGAGAAGGATGGAAACGATATGATATCAGAATACGAAGTCGTGGAGGCGGTTTCATGAGTCAAGCTGATGCTGTACGGATGGCAATAGCCACAGGACTCTTCCGGATGAGCCAAGACTTTGAAGCGCGCTCAAAGATGATTGAACATGACAGAACCATGCTGGTTGGAGACCCTCGAAGAACAGAGCCCAAGAAGTTCGGTGGTCCCTCAGCACGTTCACGATACCAAAAATCATACAGGTGAGGAGACTATACAATGATAATACCCGTACGATGTTTCACTTGTGGCAAAGTAGTTGCAGACAAGTTTGAGCAATTCAAACGTGAAGTACGACAAGGCGAAGACCCTGCAGTCGTACTGGACAACATTGGACTGACCCGGTATTGTTGCAGAAGGATGCTCCTTGCACACATCGATATTATTGACAGCTTCATGGCTTTTGCTGCAACAGAAACTGCGGAGGTTAAGTGAAATGAGTGAGATAGAAGTTGCAGATCTCGAACTCCTAACCCCGATGGACAAATATCTGGCCGCTGGTTGTCATATTGGAACCCAGGTCAAGACCCAAGACATGGAGCCATTTGTCTATCGACAGAGACCTATTGGACTCTATGTCCTTGATGTCAGGAAGACCGATGAGAGAATTAGAGTGGCAGCCAAGTTTCTTGCCCGATTCGACCCCTCAAAAATTGTGGTTGTTTCAGGGAGAGTGTATGGTAAAAGGCCAGTTGAAACATTTGCCTACTATATTGGAGCCAACTCATTCACCGAACGCTTTGTACCTGGAACACTCACCAATCCCAATATAGCTGGTCCACGAACCTACATCGAACCTGACGTAGTCATTCTCACAGATCCGAGGACTGATCAACAGGCACTCTCCGAGGCTGCAAAGATTGGTATTCCTGTAATCGCGCTTTGTGACACTGATAATGTGACCACAAACGTAGATTTAGTGATACCTACCAATAACCGAGGCCGCAAGTCGTTAGCGTTGGTGTACTACCTTCTAACCTCTCAGACACTTCGAGAAAGAGGGGATTTGCCTGAGGAAGGTGAAACCGCCTTTACTCCAGAGGACTTTGAGCCTCAGGTCCAACGGTTCTAAGTTTTACTCAACTATGGAAACGACGCCGTTATTGGCGTCCACTTCCACTCTTTGACCTGTTTCGAGCCTACTAATATCAATTTGATCCACTGCAGGAATCTCTGAGATTATACAACCTACCGCCACAACAGGGTCTGTTGTCCTGTTTACTATTGCCAAAGGTGCTTTCTCAGCTTTCTTGAGTGCATATAGAACATACGAGCCTACAGTCGAGCCCTTCCCTGTTGGAAAGACAAGGATTTTCCCTGAAACAGACTTACCCTCAAGATGATGACCTTTCTCAACAATCTCTCCCGTTTCAGGGTCACATCCTCCGTAGAATGAGATGTCCTCACCAGTCACCAATGCTTCCCCAACCACCTTTCCTTTGAAGATTTTCCTGCCCTGCACTAGGACAACGCCTCCTTGATACATTCTGCAACAGTCCGTATCTCTGTCTTGAACTTATTCTTTCCTCGGGCATAGAAGCATGCCTTCGCTGAATCAGTCATCAGTCCAGTGAATCTCCCTTCTAGTGGGGCTACCGCACAGCATGCATCAGCCACTAAGAACGCCCCAGCTCTCTCTATCTTGTCATAGTACCCCATCTTTATGGCAAGATCCTTGGTCGGCTTTGCTGTTGTAATCCAAACTGTCTTACCCTCAGTCACCTGTTTGCCATCAAGCATCTGTGCAATTTCAGCAATCTCTTTGATGCTTGCATGAGGGCATCCCACGCTGATGAAGTCAATAATAGCCATCTCATCATCAAGCGTTGCCCTAGCTTTATTCAGGTCCTCTCTTGTGATGACTTCAGTTCTCTCTGGAATTGTAGTTCGGTTCGGAGTAATCCCCTCGATATGAAACATCGCAACGCCACCATAAGTTGCCACTGAAGCGCTGAATGACTTCAACTGCTCCATGGTTGCATGTCGAATCCCGGTGATGTATGGAATCATCCTACCGGTTCGTCCTCCAATAACATGACCCAGTAGGCCAAAATCATCAGTTTCCGTTAGATCAGTATCGATTTCGTACTTTACCTCCGCTATTCGATTCTCTGGAAGATGAAGCCCATACTCTGCGGTTCTCCCAGTCAATGCTGATGCAAGTGCACTAGGCCCTCCTTCTCTGTTCGTCAAGGCTCCAATAACTGAGTTCGAGAAGCAGACAGCAGAGGACTCCGCCCAGGCAATGTGTTCTCCATAATGAGGTAGATTCCCTATCAGGTATGGTGTACAGGTACAAGTTGTGATTACTCCCATCTTCTCAAAAGTGTCTACAACCCTTTGTTGATCTAAGGCAAAGTCTTCGCTGATTCCATGTTTTTTCCACTCTTCCATGTCCATTCCTGCAGGATTCAGAGTGGTCAAGACTCGTGTACGACCATCCTCTGCCATCTCAGACAGGAATTCAAGTCCAGCCTCCCCCAGATTGTGATAGGACACTCCCGCAATCTGCACACTTGAAACAGGAATCAGTTTCTCAGCTCCATAAATCTCTCCCAGTGTCGTGATTATCTCCATCGCCTTTCTTGTAGCCTTTCCCTGCTTACCTTCAAGCATCTCATTTTCTTCTTTGGTCAGTTCGAGTTTCATCTCAGTCACCCATGAACTTCTTAAGATCAACTTCTGGAAACTTGGCTTTGGCGAAGCTTTTTCCTTTTGTATCAAGAGTCTTTGTACAGTCAAACCCACATTTTGTGGTCAACTTGGTATCAGGCTCAGCACTAGGGTCGAGAGAACTTCCAGCTTCCCGATCTTTAATGAGTAAATCAACATCTGCCTGAAATCGAGTAGCCATTGCCCACTCTCTTTCCTCCTCTGAGTAGATGTCAATGTCCTCATCGTATACCCAGATGTGTTTTGCACTCTTATGTCCTGCAAAAGCCGCTTCTAATGCCTGAATGCCATCATCCTCATTCTTCTTTCGTATCTTCACGGCGACATGTAGCCAGCTGGCGCCTCCCGGAGTGATATAGACATCAAGAACCTCAACTCCTCGTTCTTTCACTTTTTTGAACACTGTAGGCTCTCGAGGCATGCCCATCAGAATCTTGTGTTCTGAACGGCCCGGTAGTAGGCCCTGCCAAATAGCACTCTTTCTGTGGGTTATCTTTTTCACCTCGAATATAGGCTCTTGTCTTATCACATCCACAGTTTCAGTCAAATCAATGAAAGGCCCTTCATCATGTCTTTCCTCAAGAGTCATTCTGCCTTCAAGTACAAACTCACAGTCTGCCGGTATCATCAAATCAACAGTCTTTGCCTTCGTAAGTTTAATGGGCTTGAGAGCATTCGCTATATGCAGCTCGTTTATTCCTGTTTCAACAGAGGTCGCTGCAGCGATGAGCACTTCTGGGGTATTCCCGACACAGAAAGCCACATCGACCTCTCCATTTCGTTCTAGAAATCTATGAAAGTCTCTCCCCCTGACTACCCGTGCCACCATGTGACTCTTGTCAATCTGCATCGCTCTATGAAAGTCCAAGTTCTGCCCATACTCAGGATCAGCAGCCACAACGACACCTGATGAGATGTAAGGTCCTCCATCGATTTCATTATGAATCAATATGGGTAACAGGTCGAGGTCTACAATGTCCTCAACTACTTCCTGACATGCCGCATGAACTGTCTGTTCGGGCTCGTTCCTAGTTTCAATAGCATTTGCGAGAGTTGGGATTATCTGTTCAGTGGTAATCCCGAAGTACTCTGCCACCTGTATCTTGTTACAAAACAGGTTTCCAGCCACACGGAACTTGCTTTCCTTCACATGCTCAAACAATACAGGCTCGGGCTCGAGGGTCTTTAACACACCTGCAATCTCTAGATTCTTTGAGATACTTTTACCAATTGTAGTGATCTTTCCCTTCTTTTGTAGCTCCTTGATATATTCCTCAAGTATCATGACCTCACCTCACAGTCCGAATGTTGTCATCCATACACCTGCAGCGCCTCCCCTCTTTAATGCGTCTGCAACTCTCTTCATTGTTGCTTCATCAGGAGCAAGCGCTATCATATTTCCTCCTCTACCAGTTCCAGTCATTTTCGCACCAATAGCCCCATTTACACGAGCAATATCCACTAGGCTGTCAAGCTCTTTACAGGACACAGTCAGTTGCTGCAACAAGTCATGGTTTCTATTCATCAACATGCCTACTTTGTCAAAATTCAGTTCGATCAACGCTCTTCTAGCATCGTTAACAAGATGATTGTACGCTCTTGAGATTGAATCGAACCAATCTGAATCAGCATCCTTTCTCTTCTTGACATCACCAACAACCACCTTCGTACTCGCGGTCAATCCTGTGGATGCAATTACGAGATTGGCAGCTTTTCCCAGCTTCAGCTTCTCGAACTTGGGAGATCCTCCACTCAAATCACGGACAAACCAAATGAGCCCTCCAAACGTTGATGCAGTGTTGTCAAGTCCCGAAGGAGTACCATGGTATCCCATCTCTCCAATATAGGCGGTTTCGTTGATTTGGTCATCATTCAATCCTAGGGAATACTCTTCATTCAGGGCTCTGGCAATGGCGACACAGCTAGCAGCACTTGCCCCAATGCCTGATGCACAGACCAAATCCCCCCCTAAATCAATTTGGAATCCTGTTTTGGTGGTATCGATATTTAGGTGTTTTAACATATTGTCAATGGAGGCTTTCTGCTCCTCATACTTCTTCTCCTTGTATCCAGGCATGGCGGGACGTTTGTCAACCAGTTTCCACCCAAAGGAGCGTACTCGTGTGATTTCAGCTGTAGTTTCTGATGCTATTCCTGCTGCAAGGGCTGGAAGTCCATAGACCACAAAATGTTCCCCAAAGAGAATCGTCTTACCTTTTCCTGAGCCCGTCGCCATCCTCTATCACTCATCAGAGAAATTTGAAACCGCCGTAGAAAACTGGCACTTTTGAAGTCTTCCGTCAGTATTGTTTTAATCAGAGGTATGTACTACACAAATCAGATGGAATGTGAACTGAAGAATGAAGGTCCTTGATCTGTTCTGTGGCGCTGGAGGTTTTTCTTTTGGGTTTAGAACTTATACCCATGACCTGCACCTTGCCATAGATGTTGACCCCACAGCTCTAGAAACATTCAAACTCAATTATCCCAGTTCCACTGTTTGGTTGAGTGATATTCATAACCTTCACGCCAATCAGATTGAAGAGGTGATGAAGGCCCCTCCAGATGTCATTATTGCATCACCTCCATGTGAAGAATTCAGCAGGGCTAATCCTAATAGCGAAAGATCAGCGGCTGAGAGAATATATGGCGAAGGAACAGCCAAACTGCTGCTAGATTCTATCCGAATTATTGGTGACCTCTCACCAAAGGTGTTTGTGATTGAGAATGTTGCCGCATTGCTTAGAGCTGGAGGCGAAGAGATAATTCAGAAGGAGTTTGAGCGTGTAGACATTGGGGATGTACAATACAACATGATCAGAGCGCATCATCATGGAAACCCCTCCAAACGTCTTCGTGTCTTCATCAGTAACATCGAATTAAAACTGCCAAGGAAGAAAACCCGGACAGTCATGGAGGCTATAGACAATCTCCCAAGTCTTGGAATCAACCTACTCTTTGACCCTGAAGCAAATGTTCCAAATCATGTTGAGCACCCACTTCCTGACGAAAAGGTGAAGACCATCTATAAGACACGCTGGGGGCAGGGTGCCAAAAGGTTCCGTGTTTCAAAGACGAGAAGTCTACCAAACTGGGTTCGTTTGTACCCTAATCAAATATCGAGTTCAATAAATGGACTTTCTAGATACATCCATCCCTATGAGAATAGACTCTTGACAGTACGTGAACACGCACGATTGATGAGCTACCCGGACTCCTTTATCTTCACTGGTTTCTCTGACAGCCAATACAATCAAGTAGGAGAGTCTGTGCCCCCAGTAGTGTCTGAACTAATCGCACAGGAGGTTTACACGCACATTGTCTGACCCCATCAAAGACATCTACATTGTCCTACACAATGTCCATTCAGCATCAAAGACAATTGAAACAGCCCAGGTAGTATATGGACTGGGCTTTTCGAATTATGTGGTATCGAAAGCAGAAGGTTCCGCCGCACAGGCCGGTGTTCCGGATGCAAACCGTTTAGCCATGAGGATGAAACGAAACTTCATTGTTCTACCAGATTTGAAAGATGTCTTAGAGGTCCTAAAAATCAATCATCTCCTGCTCGTCACCTCTCCTATGCTCACAAAGAACCGATTAGACCTGAATCAGCTTTTTGAAAGAGTGCAAACAGGAGAACGGCATGCCATCATACTCTCGGGGAGCAGTAGCTCTTTCTCAAGGAAAGAAATGGATCTTGGTGAGTGTTTCAGTCTGAAAGCTCAAGTTGACATTGGACCTGCAGGCACTGCTGCAATAATTCTCTACTCTTTGTCTATACATGAATAGTATTGGTGGGCCGGAGGCGATTTGAACGCCCGATCCCTTGGATCCGAACCAAGAATCATACCAAGCTAGACCACCGACCCACGAGTCCGTATCAGTCCCCTGTTGGATTAGATTTAATCATTTCGTTGAACTGCTTCTGGAACCACTCCACAGATCCAAGATATATCCCATTAACACTATGAACTTCAGATTCTCTCAGATGTGCACACTGCTGCTCAAAGAGGGGACCAAGGAACTCGGACTTTGGATAGTTTACTGATAAACCCGGGAGAAGCTCATTGAAGCTTGGAAGAGTGATTAAGGTGCAAATTTCATCACTAGGAATCTCAAGTATTCCAACTGCACGTCTGACACAATTCTTATCCAACTTTGACTTCAGAACGACTGGTACAGTCCCTGTATATCTTCGTCTTGAGGGCCGACCAATCTCTGGCACAGATGCATCTCTAAACCTACGGATCGTCGGATGATTATGGCCTATGACAAGCATCCTTGCATCCAGAATCTCCCCTGATGGCCACGAATGACCATGTAGAAGACCGACCTTGCCATCGGTGGGACCAATCATAACGCCATGCACATCTGTCACATTGATATTCCGAGGTAACAACGCATTCAGGTCACCATCATGATTTCCTGGGACGATATTGATTTCTATTTGTTTGGACAGAGTTTCCATGAACTCTGGTATAATCTCCCAATTATAATGGCTATCCGTGAGAATGGTGTGTTTTATGTCCCCAATGATGAATAGTTGAGTCACACTGTATTTTCTCAATAGGCTCTCAATTCTCTCTAGAATGTATGGGTGTTGAGGAGGGAAGTGTACTCCCCGACTCTCTACAAGTTCCTCCTCAAATCCAAGATGCAGGTCAGAAAGCACAAGGACTGACATGTTGTCATATCTGACTACCATAGCCCTATCGTCGAATATTGTTTCCATTGCTGTTTTGTCTTCGAATATACAACATTTTAACCTCATTATGTATGAAAACAGAGTGAGTATAATGGCTCTTCCACAATCAGAGGTGAACAGACTATCAAAGGAAACCCTCACACAGGATGACATTGAATACTTCAAAAACAAGTATGGTAAGAAGTTTGTAAAGGCACTGAGAGC
>JAEORX010000093.1 GCA_016840685.1 Candidatus Thorarchaeota archaeon | reverse complement strand
GGGTCTGTATCAGGATTGGATCTTGAGAAGGGAGTCCGGTCCATCCCAAAGGGAGTTGGATCAGGTTCATCATAATGGAATGAGTCCTTGGCAACCTCCTCGATGACATCTAGAATGCCAGTAGTCATCATTAAGCGAATCCTCTCAACAAGCTCACCCTCCACCTCTGCAAGGACCATCAGGAGTGCCTTGACTTGAGGAGTTTCAGCTGCATTGGCAGCCTTTAGGTAGAAGTCATACTGATTGGCGGAAGTTGTCAGGGCTAGTCGTAATAGATGTTGATGTGAGATTGCTTCGGTCATTGGAACATCCTTATACATTAAACAAAGAAAGCACTTTCTGTTGTGCCCTCTCTTGGAGCTAGAAAGTGACACAGACCTTCCTGATTTGCTCAATCTGTTGTGACTTGACAAAGGCAAGATATTCGAAAAGACGACTGGCAAGCTCGGTCTTCGCGCGGGCGGCAATAGACAGGTAGAACGTGTAGCCCTTTAGCTCCTGTTCCAGAGCCTTGTTGCAGATGAATATTCTCGGATCTGTATCAATTCTCTCAGGCGAGATGGGTGAATCGTCCGGCGGATCAGCTCCAACGTCCACCGTTCCCATAGCCTCAATCTCATCGAGAACCCCGGTCACCATCATATGGCGGATGTGCGCAATCAGGTCTCGCTCGGTGTCAGCAAGAACGAGCAAGAGTGCCTTGACTTGAGGGGTCTGGACCTGTTCGGCAGTTTCACTGTAGTACTCATAGTGACGTGTGGACATAGCCATAGCCATGTTCAAAAGCGGATCAAGTGGATTCTTGTGACTCATGGGAGTGAGGGGTTAGACTTTTCCTAAGAAATGGGTTTCTGTAACGCAGTGGTCGAAACAGGTCATGGTTTCTTGAAGCCAGCTGGATCAGTCAGATACTCTGACACCAAGTTGAACTCCTCCTCTGTCATCCTGTCCCTGAGCAAAGGAAGACCCTCATCAACGAGGTCAATGAGCGAGTGAAGTCTGATCTTCAGTTCTTTTGCTCGTTGCTTGGCACCCTGTTGACGGTCCACAATCACTGCAATGTCATCAACTGTGGCATCAATCATTCCTCGTTTCTCCAGCTCGGCGATGACCTGTCCTCGCGCTACTAGTTTGCTCTCCATGCCGGTGACCAAGTCGTCCACAAGACAGATTGCATCACCATCATTTATCTCCCCCTCGAGGAGTGAGTGTTGTCCATATTTCCCAATAGCTTCTTCGAGCTCCTGCTCAGTCCTGACACCCAGTATCTTTCGAGTGTGACATGCAGGTATACCCGATGAGATGGACATGGCTGTTGCAATGGGTATTCCGGCAAACGCGATGCCAACGAGGCGATTGATGTGTGGTGCTTCTTCCTTCACGAGCGCCCCTAGTGCTTTACCTACTTTTGCCAAGGTTTCAGGGAAGGAGGAGAGGATTCGCAGTTGAATGTAGAAGGGACTCCAGAGTCCAGAGTAGAGGGTCCAGCCCTCTGGCTTGTCGCGGATGGATGTTAGAAGCATCCTATTCTCGTAGATGTCCTGCATTATACTCTTCTTGAGGTTTCTATCTACCAACCACTACACCGAGATGGCTACAGCAAATGGATGTTCTTAACTCTGCTCCTGCCGCAGAAATTAATCATGCAGAAAGCGCTGATTATTGGCTATCTGAGAGAAAGAGTGGTCATTGAATTAATGGAGGGTGTGTGCCTTCTGACGGGCAACAAGAGTGAACCAATACAATTGGGGTTTAATCTACCTTGAGGGCACTCTCAATTAGAAGGCATGAGGGTTACTATAGCGCGTGCTCTTCCGTTTTCTTTTTCCCGGTGAAAATCAAAGAGAGGGTGTTACTCCTATCCACAAGCATTGTGAATGGAATTGAGAGCCCGAAGGCAAGGGCGAAGCGTAAAGGCCAGAAGAGTGCAAATGATGTGTCATAATCAGTAGCTGAAAATCCGAACAGACTTACAAGTAAGGGAGCCATATAGAAGAAAACGGGGTGTATTTCGTAGATGATTTGAGAGTTCACCCCAAGATACTGCATCTTTTTGCCAAAGAATGACGGATAAACTAGACTTGATATCATGAAGAAGGCAATCGTTCCAGAAGTACCAGTTACGAGGTATAACCATCCAATTGTACCAAACCAATCATCGGGGTGACTGACAAAGCCATTATATTGAGAGAGGACAACTGTTATTGTTACAAGAACTATGAAGACGACTCCATCTTTGTTTCTCGAGTCTGTAGTCCAGCGTCTTAACCCCCTATACCTCTTCATTTCATGACCAATGATGCAAAACGCAGTTGCAAAAAACACACTGTTCAAACGCCAAGGTACCAACATTGGAGAGAATACATCTGTCATCCATAATGCAAGAAATGGGAGAATTACAACAAATAGCCAACGCAGCCTTGGATCTTGAGTACAGGTCAGTGCTTCGATTACAGTGAAGAGCATCAAGCCAAAATAGAGAACGGGTAGAAACCATAGATATGTAGGTTGTCCAGGGGGCCCAGCACCATAAAATAACCAGAAGACCAAATCTAAAGGTGTTAGGTAGGTATCAATTGAGCTGGTAAGAGGGATGAAAAGGAGCATCATGACAATATAGATGACAAAATATGGAATCAGAAGTTGACGCCCACGTGAAACAGCATAGCTCTTTAGATTCTCACGGTATTTGTCCCCGTTGTAAGTCATACCTGCCAATATGAAGAATAGAGTGATGACAAAGCTAGTAATGAAAAAAATAGTGGACTCTAGAAATACATTACTCAGCACTGGGAGCATGGAATGAGCGACAATTACGAAAATAATCCCGAACCCTCTTGAGATGTCAATCCATTCATGTCTATTGCTAACGACTAGCTCGGTCAGGACAACGCAGCTCCGTCACATCGCATCCTGAAAAATGCGTATTATCATACTACCCTTGGTAAGCTTTTTAACGCTCACCATCGCGGTGTGTTTCGACGCGCTCGTTGTCTAGGGGCGATGATGGATCCCTGCCACAGTGCGGGGGTTTATCCCTCGGAGCCGTAGAACGGATCCGGCCCGGGTTCGAATCCCGGCGAGCGCACCATTTTCATTCTTTTAGGTGCATATCCGGAGTGTGAAAAGAGTTATTGCAAAGTTATCGAAACTGCACGGATAATGAGAATTGTTATTGTGGGCGGAACGGGTTTTCTTGGATATTATTCAACACTTGAGGCCTTGAAGCGTGGTCATGAGGTGAGCTCCGTTTCAATTCCTGATATCGAACTTGGTGATTGGTTTCCAGAAAAAGTGAATGTGACATTTGGCGATATTTTTGAGATGTCCTTCCAAAATCTGGTGAACCACTTCAAGGGTTATGATGGGATTGTTTATGCAGTAGGTCCGGATGACCGGGTCACACCTAAAGCACCCGCATACAAGTTCTTTCATGATAGACTTGTGGTAGGATGTACAAAAGTAATTGAAGCTGCAAGGGAAGCTGGAATTCAACGATGCACTGTTTTGAACTCATACTTTGCCTACTTCGATCGGTTATGGCCAAGTATGAAACTTGCTGAACGACATAGCTATATCAAATGTCGAGTTGAGCAGGCAACAAGTGCGATTAAAGCTGGGGGAGAAACCATGGCAGTCATGATTCTAGAACTTCCGTACATTTTTGGTGTAATGCCTGAACGGATTCCCCTCTGGAAAGATGTGCTATTTGATAGAGTACGGGGTATGAAGATTGTGTTCTTCCCAAGAGGTGGTACAAATATGATTGCTGTAGAAAATGTTGCAGAAGCTATCATTGGAGCTCTAGAACGTGGACAGCACGGTGTAAGATATCCCATTGGTGATGTGAACATGTCATACAAAGAGATGCTGAGAATCGTTCTTGATGCCATGGGGCTAAAGAAACGTTTGATTCTTACCCTTCCAACAAATCTGGCTACAATCATAGGAAAATGGATGAAGAGAAGGGAAGAGAAGAGAGGTCTTGAATCGGGTTTGGACCGATCATATGTTTTTAGTGACATCCTTTCACAGAATCTTTATTTCAATCCAACACCATCAGTTGAAGCGCTGGGATACAAGCAAGGAGGGATTAGAGAAGCAATTGAAACCACAGTGAAATTTCTTTATCCAGAGCCTTCAATTGTTTCCTAATTCCAATTCAATGGTAGTCCATGTTCGGACTTCTGTGAGAGTACTACTTTCTAATTCGAATATTTCTTGCGGAAGTTTATCCCTCGGAGCCGAGGGTATCCAGCTCGGGTTCGAATCCCGGCGAGCACACCATCTTCATTATCCATTTTGGAAGATAAGGCGTAAATACCAAGAAGCTCATGCTCTAAATATGAACACCCACCTTCTCTCCACTGCATTTCGTGTCTGGCTCATGGAAACTCTTGTTTCAGGATTCAACTACTTTGTCCTCATGGGTCTTATCTATGAACCATTATGGGGCACATTGATAGCTCACCAAGTGGGGATGACAACCAGGATTGTCTACATCTTTGTCTTCGCGTATCTATTGCTCCGTTATGTAAAGGAATACGAGACAAAAGACCTCATCCATGTGGGATTTCTGTGGTTGGTCTTGGAGCTTCTGTTCGAGTGGGGAGGAAGTTTCCTGATGGGGCGTCCTGTAGAGGAGATTCTCATTGGGTGGAACATCTTTGCAGGCTATATGTGGCCATACGTTCTCCTTACCTATTTGTTTTCTAACCTAATTGTGGGAGTGGTTCCCCGCCAATCAAAACCTTCATGAAGTCTAGTTCTGATGGTTCTTTTGATGACCAAACTAGACCAAATTGACAAGCAGATCCTTGATAATCTAGCTCGAGACTGCAGAACGCCGTATCGAGAAATTGCCAAATCCCTAGGACTGTCTGCTACAGCCATCAAGAGCAGGGTCGATGAACTGGTCGCTGCTGGAGTCATAACAGACTTCATTGTTGATTTCACACCAGCCATGATTGGCTCTGAGGCCGTGATGTTGTGGCTTAAAACAGATGGCACAGAGGATAGTAGCAAGTTCATTTCAGAGATTGCGACAATCAGAGGTGTCATGCAGATTGTTCCTATTTATGGAGGAGACTATGTGGTATTTGCGGAGTATACAAGCTCGCTCGAGCTGGCGACACTCACTGAAGCCTTCGAGAGCAATCCCCCTGTTAATTCCACTGAAGTACACACTCTACTTACCCAACGAGGGAAGAAGACAAGCCTAACAAATCTTCAACTCAGGGTCCTCAAGGCACTCCTTAAGGATGCTAGAATGTCGATTAGCGATATCGCAAAAGACGCTGGTCTGACAGTGCGGCTCGTCAGGAGGACATTGCGAGAACTAAAAGAGTGTGAGGCAATTAGGTTCTCACTCAGATGGCGTCTTAATGTAGGTGACAGGGTGACCTTTCTTCTGAAACTGAAATGGAATCCAAAGCAAACCTCAAGGAATGAAATCATAGACATGCTGTCGAAGAAATATAGTGATGAGTTATGGGATATTCTCGTATCTGTGAGTGACCCGATTATGATTTGTATCGCAACTGTGGACAACCTGAATGATGTCAACATGATTACAACCGAGGTCAAGTCCCACCCTGGAATACTATATTCTGAAGCCTTCATCTACAGACCCCCATATAACTACAAGAGCCTCAAGAGACTCAGTCTTGAGGAGTTCATTCAGGCTGCGGGAGTCTAGATAGGTCCAATCCAATCGCTTTGTAAGGTGCCTTCCTTACAAAATGGCTCTCTTTGAGCATCTTCTTTTAGTTTTATCAACCTCATCCCTGACACAGCTAGATATCCTGTTTTTGCAGATACTATACTCGTGAATCATCATGACAGAATCACGAAAAAAATCGAGGGGAAATGGAAACCACACCGGGTTGAGCATCACTGGCTCAGTGATGCACAGGTGCAAATGCACTCGGTTTTCAAAATTATTCTTGGTCATGACCTCACAAAGGAGAATTAAAAAAACATGGTTTAGGAAGGTAGTAAAATTGGATGAAGTGATCATTAAAGATCTAACAAAGAGATTCGGCGACCTAACGGCCGTCGATCATCTTGAGCTGAATGTCCCTGCGGGCTCGATTTACGGGCTACTGGGACCGAATGGAGCGGGCAAGTCCACAACAATTCGACTCCTCTGTACACTTCTCAACCCTAGTGAAGGCACAGCGTCCGTAGGGGGATTTGACATCATAGAGTCGCCAGTGCGTGTCCGAGAGATAACAGGTGTAATGCCAGAAGAGAGCAATCATACCCTCTATGCTGCAATGTCCACCTATGACAACCTAGAGTACTTTGGCAAGCTCTACGGAGTTCCTGAGGCGGAGATACCAGGAAGGATAGAGGAGCTGCTGAGTTTCATGGGGCTCTGGGAACGAAGGGATGATCCTGCTGGAGAGCTGAGCACAGGCAATCGCCAGCGTCTTGCTCTATGTCGTGCGTTGCTCCACCGACCAAAAGTGGTCTTGATGGATGAGCCGACATCGGCATTGGACCCAATTGCAGCCAAAAAGGTCAGAGAGCTCATCATTGGCCTTGCTGAGAAATATAAACAGACGTTCTTCATCAACTCACACAATCTAGCGGAGGTTCAGAGGATGTGCGACAGGATTGCGATCATCGATAAGGGTCGAATCTTGCTCAGTGGCAAGACCAAGGAGCTTCGGGCCAAATTACAGGCCACTCAGAACTTCACTATTCGTGTCAATGATGACTTGGAAAGGGCCCTCGATATTGCCAGGTCTATGGAATTCGTGACTTCAGCTGAGGAAGAGGTCGACTCTATCCGGGTCACTATCGAGGACCCAATAAGCAATAACTCGACTCTGATGCGCTCACTGCTGTCAAAGGGGGTCGAAATCATCGAGTTTGCGGAACAAGAGGCGACATTGGAAGACCTGTATCTTGACGTCATAAAGGGAGGTGTCATGTAGTGGCTCTAAGGAAATCGATGCTCGTTGCCAGAGCTGACCTACGAATGGCAATGAAAGTGAAGATGGTCAAGTATGGTCTGGTTATGATGACTGCAATGGCACCCATTATGTTGATTGGACTTGTCTTACTGCTGGCATTATCCGCCCCTGCAGTTGTAGTGACTATGATAACAATGCTGGATCCAATGATGTCACCTGTGATTGGAATTATGGTCATCGTTCCAGCGTCTATGATTTCGGCTAATGCCCTCGTGGGTGAAAAAGAACAAAACACTCTTGAGGCGCTCCTATGCACACCCCTGACGAATCGGGAACTCTTGATTGGCAAGGTATTGAGTTCATTCATTCCGACCATTGCTCTACTACTTGGATCGGTCCTTGTCACTGAGATTGCTACGAATATCATACTCACATCTGTGGGAGCTGAGGTGATTCTCTTTCCAGGGGTATCCAGTCTGTTCCTCCTTCTTGTAGCAGGGCCCATTTTAGTCGCGGCAGTGATATCAGTGATGGTCCTCATCAGTGGTAGAGTCAAGCGGGTCTATGAGGCCTATCAGTCCTCTGGAGCGACTGTTATGATCTTTCTGATTCCCCTAGTTCTACCCATGATGTCAATGAACAACGGCGGAATTGTGGACATGAACCTGGTATGGATGTCCAACATTATCACGCTACTTATCGCATCTGTACTGGCAATCGTCACCTGGACCCTAGCAATTAGGAGATTCAACCGCGATAGAATAGTATCAATGTAGTCAAAGAGGGCATTCTGCCCTCTTCTCATTTTCTTTTTATTCCCATAATCTTCGACCTTCTCTAGTGATGAGTAAATCATTAGGAAAACATGTTCTGAAAGTTATCTCCAATTCAATCAATACTTTCTTGAGGATGTTCTTGTTCTTCTCATCAAATGCCTCATTTAGACCTCATCGACAAAAAGATTCTGACTATTCTATCTAGAGATTGTAGAACTCCATATCGTGAGATTGCAAAGTCTCTAGATTTGTCTGTCACCACAATCAAAAGTAGAGTTGACGAGTTGGTGGAAGCTGGTATCATCATAGATTTTATTGTTGAGTTCTCACCTGCAATGATAAATTCAGAGATTATGCTAGTCTGGCTAGCCACCGACAACAAAGAAGACCAAGAGCAGTTCGTCCAAGAGATTGCTAAGACACGAGGAATCGGGCAGATTGTTCCTTTCTATGGGGGTGACTATCTTATCTTTCTCGAATACCGTAATTCTCAGGAATTGGCGAAAATATCAATGGCAATCAAGAGTAATCCTCATGTGAGTTCCACAGAAATGCACACCCTCATAGGCCCCATTGGAGAAAAGACAGTATTATCAAATCTCCAGCTACGTGTGTTGAAAGAACTGCTCACAGATGCAAGAATGGAGATTAGTGATATATCTCAAAGGTCTGGTCTGACTGTGCGAATTGTTCGACGAACACTACGGGAGCTGAAAGAGAGTGGTGCTATTCGATTCTCACTGCGTTTTCGTCCTAATGTTGGTAATCGAGTGACCTTTCTCTTAAAGCTGAGATGGGATCCTAAACAAGCGGATAAGGATGAAATCGTAGAATTAATTGTAAAACACTATCAGGATGAATTCTGGACTCTCAATCCTTCAGCATCAGATTCCTTTTTGATTGGTGTTGCAATTGTCGATAATTTGAATCATATGGACTCTATAACAATGAAGATAAGATCCATTCCTTCAGTTATCTATGCAGAAGCCTTCATCTACAGACCCCCATATAATTACAAGAGCCTCAGGAGACTCTGTCTCGAGGAGGCCGTTCAGGCCACATGAGTCTGGATGGACTCAATCATGTCACTCTGTAAAGCGCGTTCTTTACAAACTGGCGCTCATGAAGCCTCTTTTGATGCGTCTGTCAACTTCATACCTGACGCAGCTAGATATCCTGTTTTTGCAGATGTTATACTCGTGAATCACTATGATAGAATCACAAGAAAAAATGAAGGAAAGTGAAAGTCGCACCGCGCTTGAGATTCACGGGCTCACCAAGGCCTTTGGTGACTTCTATGCGGTGAAGGGACTTAATCTACAGGTACCGAAGAACTCAATCTTCGCTTTCCTGGGTCCAAACGGTGCTGGGAAGACAACCACAATCAAGCTGTTTTTAGGATTGGCTCGACCCACATCAGGTGGCGGAACCATTCTTGGTCATGACCTCGCAACGGAGAACAAAAGAATTCGTTCCCGAGTGGGTTACATGGCGCAGAATCAACAATACTCTCAACACATGACTCCTCGCCAGATTCTCAGATTTGCTGCCAGGTTCTTCTATGAACAAGGCGGTGATGAGATAGAGGACAAAATCAGCAGTCTATTACATCTTGTCGAACTTGATCGAAATGCTGACCGAAAGACAAAGGGTTTCTCAGGTGGAGAGAAGCAGCGTCTTGGGATCGCTCAAGCCCTCATAAATGATCCAGAGCTACTCATACTTGATGAGCCAGCAGCAGGACTAGACCCTCAAGGCAGAGAGGATGTCCTTGATCTGATGCAGTCTCTTAGAAACAGAGCAACTATCTTCTACTCTACACATATCCTTGATGATGCACAGAGAGTCAGCGACCGTGTGGCAATTCTGAACAGAGGAAGTCTAGTAGCAAATGCACCTCTAAGCGAGCTTCTTGCAGGATCAGAAGGCACTGTCTATACGATAACCCTCAAGGGAAACCCACAGAGAGCCAGAGACCTCATCGCCTCGCAGGCATGGGTTAACTCGGTGCAGACTATGGAACAGAATGGGAGCACAAAATGGTTGGTTTCGGTAAGGGAGGAGGCCATTGCAGAGGAAGAACTCCTACGACTCATTCTCAGAGACCGTTCCCTCTCTATCTGTGAATTTGGGATGAAGAAGTATGAGTTGGAAGAGATTTTCCTTAGACTAGTGGAGGATGGAAAAAATGACAACTGAAGTTATAGCACGAACCAATACAGAACCTTGGTACGCAGGGATGAAGAATCTGTTAAAGCGTGAGATTTATCATGAACGCAGCAGGATGTATTGGATACAGCAACTAGTGGTCTGGACTCTCTTTACAAATGGGATGGTCGCACTCATTCTCGGTCTACCCCCTGATATAATTGACGGGATGGAAGCAATGTGTGTTCTTTCATTGGCGACATCCTATGGCATTTTGACCCTTCTCATTGCTATCTTCATCCCGATTCTGTTGCAGGGCACAGTCATCGATGACAAGGTATCGGGCACAGCGGCATGGATTCTATCAAAACCTGTATCAAAGAGGGCTTATCTTCTCTCGAAGTTGACCGCCAGTATTCTATCAATCGTGGTTGTTTCTGTGGTCATTAATGGTGCGATAACATATGGCGTCTTTAGTGCATTTGGCTACACTCTGAACATACCTGGATTTGTCATGAACCTTGGGCTTACAAGTATTGTCGTGATTTATTTTGCATGCCTGACAATAATGCTAGGCACCTTTACCACAAGCAGAGGCAAGGTACTTGCAGCAGCTGTCGTTATTGGCCTCGGAGCGCAGTTGATTGCGAGATACTTTCCCTTGATCCTATTGATAATCCCATACTCCCTTCCTGTGATGGGGATAGGTTTCATCATTGGGACTTCTGTTGCAGGTCTTGAAGTGATGCTCCTATCTGCGGCAGTTCAGATCATTTCGTTCACAGCCATTGCGCTCTTTGTGTTTGATAGAACTGAGCTATAGTCTTCTGGAGAAATCACAAGATGAATTCAACTGAGATGATGGAGAGGTTCCGGCGATTTGCTTCAGCCGACCTCTCCCTTACTCCTCCCAATCGGATGAATCAGGTTTCAGAGGTCCTTCTCACGACTAGTACAATACGCATCATCATGACGAGGTATGGGAACAGGACAGAGAGCCTTGATATCGATATTGAGGTATCTCTACCCTTCCTGCCATTGACTTCCGATGTAGTATCAATACAGGGATACATAGATAGTGTGATTGCCATCCTTGAATATCTAAAGCGCCTCGCTTTCATGGGGTTCAGCTTGGAGACTCTCCAAGAAGAAGGCATGCTCATAGCCTCTGTCACTTTGAGTGCGGATATAGAAGAACATGTACTCAAAGCCCTTAAACCTCCGGACTAACGATCAATTACCAGTCAAAATCTGGATCCCAAGATATGACAAAGTGGGTCGATGCTTAAAGGACTTCAAGGACTCGGATCCCCAAGTAATGACGAGATTTTCAAGGCAAATTATGAGTTACAGCGGAAATATCAAGGTAAGTTCTATGTCTTAATTCTGGACTCGAATCCCGGCGAGCGCACCACTCTCATATATCAATTAAATATCCTTACCCTCAAT
>JAEORX010000092.1 GCA_016840685.1 Candidatus Thorarchaeota archaeon | reverse complement strand
GGTGGACTTCTATGACCCTTGCATTCGTTGCGATGGACGTGTGTGTTTGGCATCAGAGGCGCGGAAGATTCAATGTGATGTGACAGACTATGCCCTATACCTGGTCGTGTTCAGCGATTCAACATTGAAGGTCGGGGTGTCCTCTATCAAAAGAACACGATTGAGATGGATTGAACAAGGTGCAGATTTTGGAGGAATAATCAAAACAATCACTGGAGGAAGAAAAGCAAGACGCATAGAAGACCGTCTTGGTAAGCACTCTAATGTCACCAAGGTTGTTCGAGGTGAGAGAAAGATTAAGGGTTTGGAAAAGACATTAGAAAAAGATGTTGTGCAATCAATTGTCGATGATTTTATTGTGGGAATCGAAACCATCGAGCTAGGAACTCAAATAGAACTTGAAGATTTATCCAAATACTACACACTTCCGATTCTTGAAACCAAACCAACTCCATGGCGGAAGAGGTCTGACCCCATTGATCAACGCGTTCTTGTTGGAGATGTGGTTGGAATGAAAGGGAGTCTTCTTGTAACAAGCATTGGGAACGCGTATACAGTAACTGACCTGAAACAGGTTATTGGCTATAGCTTGGAAAGTGATGGTAATATTACCATGGTATCACAGAGTGGCCTAATGGATTTCTTCTAGCTAGTTCTTTTGAGATATTTTTATTAAACATGAAATGGAATTTCTGCTGAAATTGTTCCCAAAACTAAATCACTGGGATTGGCAATGATTGTTCCTGTTATCGTAGGAGTTCTATGCACAAGATATTCAAAAACTAAACGATTTGCCTTATATGTGGCTGCAGGAATCGGAATCTTGATTGGCATCATCTCAGGTTTTCCCATACTACCTCTTGCATATCCCCTCTATGCTGTGGTCATTCGCACAACTCCTACATCTTATGGCTTATTCTACAACATTGAAGCTTATCTGTTTTATAATGATTGGAGGATTTGGAGTGGTGGAGTGATTGATTTCATCTGGCTTTCCCCACTGATTCCACTACTTTTCATACCTGCGAGTGTGATTGGCTGCCTTCTTGGAGCTCACTTCTCATGGAATCGCCTTCATAGGTTACCAACTGAAATTTGGTCCTAACTTGATGTTGCAGAGTGATTTGAATAAGCTGATATCAACGCAGCATGGAACATAATTCATGTTCAGTCCAAATCCTGTGTCGTTCTAGGACAGAAAGTCTGATGTCTCGGTTTGTCCATTCTACAATGAACAGTTTCTTCTAACAAGCTTATTTAAGGTATCAGTTATTCGAATCAATGTGAACGAAACGACAGAGGAAAAAGCTGAAGTCCGCTATCTCTCTCTTGTTCGAAAAGAAGGGGGAGAACCTATTATTGGAATACCCTACAGGGCTATGTCAGTTGATCCTGACCTAGTCGCAAGTTTCGTTCTAGCAGTCATCATCTTTGAGAACAGGCAACTGAAGACATTTGTCAAGGAAGGATACGTAGTTGTAATAGAGGAGGGCGAATATGTAGTCGGACTCCTCATTGTTGATAAGGTAGATGATGATGGACCCTATAGAAATAATTTGATCAAGATTGTTCAGCAGTTTGAATCAATGTATGAGTCATTACTAGTTTCTTGGAAAGGTGATATTCGTCCGTTTAGAGAATATGCATTGAATATACTCCAGGTGTATCCCTATCGTACATTCGACCTCAAGATGATTCCAAGACTTGTCGGTAAATCAGACGCAACTCCTGACCATCATGTAGCCATACCTTGGAGTGTAGGTGAAACCGACGAAAAACTGCAGTTGGTTCTCGGATACATCAATGGAAAACGAACAATTGAGGAAATCATGCAGCAATCCGATCTTGAGGACTCAGAAATAATGGCAATCATGTCAATGCTTGATAAATACAAATGGATAACGTTAACTCGTCGTCTTGAAGATAGTTCAGTATTGACCAGAATTCTTGACCCTCCAATGTTCCTATTAGGAGTTTATGGAGAACAACTGACCAGACTTGTAGACCAGTGTGATGGGACAAGAACTCTGTCTGAAATCTGTGAAAATCTTCCTTATAATATGGAGGCAGTGAAAACTGTGGCAAGTCGCCTTATTGACGCTGGTGTGCTTGGTTATGTTGATACTGCCTCTGAGGGAGCTAAGAAATCGGAGGTTTGAGGAATGGCTCTTGATGTTTCAAAAGTACGGTACATCTCCCTCATACGAATGGAGGGCGGAGAATCTGTGCTGAACATTCCTTATGCTGAACTTACTGTAGACCCCGACTTGATTGCGGGCTTTGTTACAGCAGTCATCATTTTCGCTAAGACTCCAATCAGGACCATACGGAAAGCCGCCTATGACATTCTCATCGAGGTTGGAGAGAGTGTGTTAGTTCTTCTTGTTGTAGATCCAGTTCCTGATGAGGCTCCCTATCGTGAGAAACTAAACCGTATCCTTGAGCAAGTAGAAAGTGAGCACGGAGATAAGTTGAAGCACTTTGAGGGTGACATCCGGAGATTCAGAGAATTTGCGTTAGATATTGTAAGAGAATTCCCATTCTCTTCAGTCGACCTTGATCTTGTACCCATACGAAAGAAGAGTGGTGTTCGAATTCCCTTCAGGGTGGGTGCAGTCGATCATGATCTTGAACAAATCGAGTCATTCATCAATGGCAAACGAACAGTGGCTGAGATCATGGACCTCATTGGTTTCAGTGATGACAAGGTAATGGCGCTTATTTCAATACTTGATAGATACCAATGGATAGATTTCAAGGCACGGCTTGCCGAAGATGATATTCTGGTAAGAGCTGATTGTCCTAAGATAAAACTTGGAACCCTTCAGTATAGAAGAGAGGACATAGAGGAGATACTCGAAAAATTTGATGGTACAAGGAAAATCAAGGAAGTTGCTGAGTCACTACCCTATGATTCACGGGTTCTCCTGTTTCTGTTAAACAAACTGGTGGACATTGGGTGTTTAACTGTAAAAAAGGACTAGTTAGAGAATCCGGTCTGACCCGGGTATACCAACAACATCACTTCTGCACTGTTTGCAACGATAGAACTGCTTGATAAAGCCAGAAGCCATCTCTCTAATTCCATTCAGTTCAATCGATGTTGGCGGTCTAAATGAAGCCAGTTTGTCATATGGGACAAGAGGTACGATATTCTGCAAAGAAGCTCCTGCTTCTGAAATCGCTTTCGATAGAGGGATAATGTCATGCATATTGATATCGGGAATAAGAATCGAGTTGACCTTGACATATATTCCTTCACTCGATGCTCTTGATATTCCCTCCAGTTGCGATTTAACAATCATTGAACCCATTTCCTCATCATAGAACACATGATCTCCCAATCTCGCCCATTCATAGATCTTTACTGCAGTGGTGGGGTATACAGTACTCATTGAAACTGTTATTGTCTTGACTTTTAGTTTCTTCAACCAGACTACATTATCTCTAAGCAAGGTCCCATTGGTACTCATACAGATTTCAATATCTTCATACTCTCTTCGAATCATCTCGAGTGTTTCAAATGTTTCAGGATTTGCTAGAGGTTCTCCAGGTCCTGAAATTGCCACTATTTTGAGATTTGGATTCTTCTCAATTTCCAATCTTGTTCTAACAATGGCTTGTTCAGGGTTCATTATTTTTGATGAATATCCAGGTTTTGACGTATGACAAGAAGACCCTGTTGAGTGCGAGCAGAATGCGCATTTCACATTGCAGATTGGTGCTACAGGAAGATGAATCCTATGCCAAAGTGATGAACTACTGTTAGAATAACAAGGGTGGTGGGTGAAAGGGTAGCCACTAGAAATTGTCATCTTACATCAGAGTACCTGATGGAGTAATCTTCTGGCCTCTCTTGCTGTCTTCTTAGCATCGTTGAAGATAAGGCCAATCTTCGCATTTTCAGGAGCTGTCACCGTAAGAAGATAGTCCCCTGATATAGAGATGACCAAGGTTGTTCCAAGATCGCCTTCTATGATGATGGATTTCAGCTCACCCTGTCTTAACTCTTTGACAGTTTGGTCTCCTGCAGCATAAATAGCTGCCACTATCGCCGCCACTGATACCTCCTCAGTCCCTCCATGGAATCTACTCACAAAAGGTAATCCTTCAATTGAAAAGACTGCAGCACCGAGAATTGGTGACGTATTCGAGAGGTCTTTTAGGAGATCACTAATGCTTTGCTGCAGTTTCATTACCTTCTGGTCTGCCAAGTCATAAACCCCTTTTAATGAGATAGGACCCATTTTACCAACAGAGTCTTTTTGGAATTCACGTAAGACCTTGATAAAGCTTCGGAGCATTATCAAAACTCATACTTTCAAAGGGACAATTATTCGATGAGTCGAACAGAGGTCACTTTGTCACTATGGAGCGATGCCGTTGGTAGCTTCATGACTCTCAGAACACTCTCAGCCTCCTCCTCAAAGCCCTCCTTCTTTAGAAGATCAATGAACTCAAAACCAGTTGTTATGATGAGTCCCTTTACAGGTTTTCCTTGCTTCATCGATTCTATAAGTTCTTCTACTGACCAGAGCCTACACTTCATATCAAGGTCCTTTTGCTTCTCAAGATGTGTGATGCCTTTCTTCGCTATACCTCGATTCTCTCTCTGCTCATTGGTATAAGCTCTATGTCTGTATATTCTTCTAAGTCTAGAGAGACCCTGCTCAATCAGTTCTTTCGAATGGACTGTTTTTGGATAGACATCTTTGACGCTTTTAGTTGTAGTAGTGACCAACCATGCTGTTCCATACGCAGCTTGGTACCTCATTCCCTTCAATAGCTCGGACTCACTGAGTAGTGTTATTGACCGATAACCCTTGTATTCTACTGATATCAGCCAATCTGGATCCATATGCTCAACCAAAAGGTCTGGAGTTAGACCTTCACCAGTCGAAGGAACACTCGTTGTGACATCGGGAAACAGATGCATAATGAGAGTGTGAAACGCCTCGTGAAAGAGATTGTGTCTAAGATTTCTAGCCTCCTGAGGATGTCTCAAGCCAGCTTCGCGATATAGGACCGGCATCTCTACCTTCTGTCCTGTCTTCGCCTTGATCTCACTTTTTGTAGTCAACCTACCCCTCGAATGATTTTGTTTCACAAGAACGATTGCCGCCTCATTGCTTATGAGGTCGTAGACAATCCTTCCCAAGTCTGCTTCTTTCTCTTTTGGATTCTCCTTTATTCGTCGCCTTGCCTCTGTATATGCCCAATCAATCACATCCTGTGCTTCATCTCCAAGAAGAGATGTAATTGATCTAAGCTTGTCATTGAGTGTATATTTTCTCACATGTTTTTGCAAGGCTGATCCAATGTTTATTTTAGTGGACAATAGATTTCTCTCTCTTCACTGCTTTCTTTAGGATTTTCGAAGTATGTCCTTTGTTAGCACAACCTCTTGGGAGTTCTCATCATATGATACTAAATCCGCAGCCGCCAAATCATGCACTGCTTTGAGAACTGCAGCAGGCTGAATGCCAGTACTTGAAGTGATGTTCTTCCTAGTGATTGCTGTCTTCACATCGTGGAGGGTGTAAAGAATACGAGCATGAGGTTTGCCATAGAACACTGTTTCTATAAGCGTGATGTAGATGGCTAAAAGGTCACTGACATCTACCTTCTGCTCCATGGCTTCCTTCTCAGCGGATGCCTCTCGGTAGAGTTCAGAAACTCTCGTAAGTTGCCCAGTTATCTCGTCCATCTCTCTTCGAAGTTCATCGCGTTCTCTTTGAAGAGTTTCTTGTGCTTCACTCATACCTGCTTCAGCTTCATTTGCTTTCGCTCTCAGACTCGTTACTTCCTCCTTGGCTGCTTTTAGATCCGTTTCAGCTTTCTCAAGTTTGGTTGTTAACTTCTTGACCTGCTCCTCTGCAGCCCATGCTTTTTCCTCTACCTCTCTTCTTGCTGTTCTGAGTTCCTCAGCTTCACTATTGAAACCTTCTCTTTCATCCATCAGTTTCACTATCGAGTCCTTGAACTCATCCAATAATTCAAGCATCTTCTCTCTGTCGGTCATAGAAACACTCCTCGTAGTGTTTGAAAGCAACCTGATTTATATCAGTTTCACATCGTATTCTTTGGACTTTGATTTAAGGTATCTGGTATAAAGTTGCTTCAGTTCAGCTAGGGGATACCCAAATGATTTGAAAGCTTCAAGCTCTCCTTTCTTCTTCCTCTTTAACATTGTTTCATTCTGTCTGTTTAATGCATCATCTTGGCATATTGCAGGAATGTTCCTGTTCTGCTGTGCACACTTCACATCAGACCTAGTCATTGACTCAAGAGAATGCTCAATTACCAAAAGCATTCCCTCCTTCCCCCAAAAGTCGTCTGTTGTGAGTCCTATCAATCTTGCTTGCGGGGTTGCTAGTCCTCGTATGTTCGCAAGCTCAATCGAGTTGCTTTTAATCGTAGAGAAGATCCTAAGAGACCACGGACTCATGTCTACTAACACAAGTATTGGCACCTCCCTATCTGCAAGTCGCCTAATCCACCCCCGCATATTTCTACCAGGTTGTCCAAAAAGAGAGCCTACACCAATCTTGAGGCTTTCTGGCAAACCAAGTTCAATAAGATTCCTTGCCATCGCTTCTTTCTCAACGAAAACAGCCGCGTCGATATTGATATCATGTACTTCCACATCAAAAGGTCTCGAAGAGATGAACCACCCATATTCGCCTGTTGCGTTGCAATTCAATCTCTTTCCTGAGAGATCAGATAATGTCACATCGCCATAGAAAGTCCCTTTTGGAGAGCTTACAACACCGAACTCCTCACGAGAAACCGAAGTTCCCTTTCTCCTTATGATTCTCTCACAGAGGTTGATGAGTCTATTAGTTTCAGTCTGATCTGTGATCTTCATATATTCTTGTACGCGTTTAACCTTGTGAAGATAGTAGAAATCTCTGAGACTCATTGATAAGCCCTGTTCAAGATGCTCCTTGAACTGAGAGAGTCCATAGACAATCCCTGCAATGGTTTTTGCACTCTCAACCTTCCGCCCATCAATGAACGATGCCTTTCCGTCTGTGGGAATGTACCCATCCATCTCGTTATAGACGACATTTTTCTTAGAAGAGCCATAGTACCCAATTTCAGGAAACTCCCCCTCTTCTATCGTATCAGCAATTGTATTCAGTGCGTTCTCAATCAGACTCAGGACTTTGTCAGCTCGAGGGTCCATGTATGCATCAGTCATTTACTATCACCCCAACTCTGGTCAAATAGACCTGTATAAACCACATTCCTTTCAAGTACTGAGCTGAGGGTTTCTGCCATGAAGGTGTAATATTCTGCGAGTCTGCTCTCTCTCCTCCTTTGCTTGTGCACTCTGTTTCTTCTGCTGACTCTTTTTCCTATCTCTCTCAAGCACTCTTTAAATCCAAGCGCAATCTCCTTTCTGACAATATCCACATCCGCGATGTACTCCTTGCCCACTGTTTTGTAGGGTATCTTGGTGGAGCAGATATGCATCACAAATACAAGGGGATCATCCTGTTTAAACCCGTAGTTCTTCAAATTCAGGGATCGTACAACTCGATATGTTACACCCGACCGTTCATCATAGAGAAGAGGGATGCGATTCGCGAATCTGTAGATATTGATACCCTCCTCAAGTTCACCACCAAATGCTACACCTGTTTCAACTATGAATGGATGCCCCTCATGTACATTTGGAGCCCTCTGCTTGAATATGGAGAACTCCGGTTTCAATCGTTTCACTCCTGCAGCTAAGACATCAATACCCGCGGGCGAGAGTGACTTTGGAGAGGGGGGAAGGAACTTGTCATAACCAGCAAGCGCATTCATTAGAGCAACCAGTTCGTGTTGGTCCAAGGTTGAAGGAATTCTCTCAGATTCCATTCCGGCATATGTGAGGAAGTTCTCTGCAATGGATGACCCAACACGTTGGAAGGAGTTCTTCATGAACGACTTCATGTTCACTGCACGTGTTGAACAAATCATCTTCTTTAGTAACTCGACATCAACTCCCCTTGGGTGTGGCTTCATCGCTCTTGGGGAGCTAGGGAGCTTGTCAATCACACCTTCATATCGTAATACATCACCCTCTGGTGTTTCAAACAATAATGATGCATAGGGAACGATAATGGCTGTCTTGGCAAAATAATCGATGATTCTCTTCTTACTCCGTATCCAATCTCCTTGGAGCTTGTACGAGATCATGGTGCCTTTTTCATGTAGTGATTTATCCACAGTTTCCTCTCTGAGGATTTCTGGCTGGTTTGTTTCAATATCAAGGCGCATTATGATTCTGTGTCCAAATTCTTCACCCTGCTGACCCGTGACAACTTCGATAGGATCTTGTGTAGTCACCTGTCCATAAAGGAGAGCCAAACTCCCCCCCAGACCAAAAGTGCCCCTGCTCTGTCTGAGAGTGAATTTTGTACCAGCTAGCATCTTCCCGATTAAGACTGGAATATCTCGCTTACACATTCCTTTACCATTGTCCTTGACTACAAGTTCGAATATTTCGGGGCTGGAACCTAACACATCCTGAGGTTCCTCCACTTCATATGCTCGTTTCAGCAGCACGCTCACCTCTGGAAGAACTCGTTCCTCCTCGCACGCATCAAGACTATTCTCTAATAGTTCACGAACTGAAACGTAGAGTGATCGTGCAGGATTGTCAAAACCTGCGATAGTGCGATTTCGATAGAACCAAGCAGAGATCGATAATTCTGTGATGTCCGGACTATTTCCTTGCATTGTGAGCACTGAGTATGGCCTCCTGATTGGATCAAGAGACCTGTGTATTGTTCTGCTATGAAGCGTGGTATTATTCAGACAACATTCTACAGTCCCAGAAGTGGGAATAGAACATAACCGAGAATGAGCATGAATACCAAACCTACTGTCACTGTCATCCAGACTTGATTATTCCAATATCTAACAGTCGCTCCATCGAATGGCTGTATTGGAATCATGTTGAACAATCCGAGGAATGCATTCAATTGAACGCCATATCGAAGAAGATAACCCAATGGATACAAAGAACCTATGAGGTACAAGAGAATAGCCACTAATATCATAGCCGCAGCGAGAATAAAGTTTGTAAGAGGTCCAGCCAAGTTTGATTTTCCACTCTGCTCGACATTCGATGTTCCACTAGTGTATACCACTCCAGTCCCAAATATTGGTATTGAAAAGAGAATCGCCATTGCTGATAGATAATATCCCCAAGAGGTCATTCTGAATTCTGACCACAGACCGTAACTCTGTGCCACGAACTTGTGTGCCAATTCATGTGCCATGAATGACAGTAGAAATATCCCAATTGTACCAACGACCAACCACCACAAACCCGCACCCAGATAGATTCCAATTTGAGTGATGGCGCTGATAATGCCCATTGAATTTCCGAAGACAGAAATCCCAACAAGTATGACTAACACTGAAGCTATAGCAAGATCACGAATTTCAGTGGAAGAGAAACGACTCCGTTTTGACCTTCGTTTCTTTTGTTTTCGAGTAGGCTGAATGATGTTCTCATCCATGGAGTCTGTAACTTTTCTGCGCGCTTCTTCTCGTACTTTATGTATACCTGGACACCCATGGCTCTCTGGCAAACGATGAACTGCGCAATATACAGAGTTGCAATATGGGCATGTGAAGACTAAATCCTCCTCGCCGCAAAGAGAACATGTTGTCATTTTTTCACACTCGGTTTCATTTGCCCTCGTATTTTGTTCAATATATCCGTATTCCTAGTGGCTTTCTGCTCTGTGGAAGTCTATATCAAATTCATAAGGCTTAAGAGAGAGTATATACGACTCCGCCACGAGCCGGGAGACATAAGGAGCGGTACTTATTGGATTATGACGTGGCTATTGTTGGTAGTGGTCCCGCTGGTATTTTCTGTGCGCTTGAGCTGATTGAACACAAGCCTGACTTGAAGATTGTCATAATCGAGAAAGGAAAAAGCATTGAAAAGCGTACATGCCCAAACTCAACTGCTGCTGTGGGGTGCAAGAAGTGCATTCCTTGTAACATTCTTGCTGGTTGGGGTGGAGCTGGTGCGTTCTCTGATGGAAAACTAACTCACTCGACTCAAGTAGGAGGATGGTTGGATGATCTCATTGGTGAAGACCGTTTGATGGAGTTGATTGACTATGTTGATGCAATGTACCTTGACTATGGAGCTCCTAAGAAAATCTATGGGAGTATCAATGAGCATATTGAAACATATCGGAACAAGGCTGCACTTATTGGCATGCAGCTCATTCCTCAAAGAGTCAGACACATGGGGCGAGAGGGCTGTATTGAAGTCATGGGAAGCATGTATCAGAAGATACTCAAACATGCAGATATCCGATTTCAGACTGAGGCAAAAGACATCCATGTAAATGGAGGTTCCGTTGAGGGCTTGGAAACAAATGGTGGTGAAATGATAAATGCAAGATATGCCGTTGCGGCTCCTGGTCGAGTGGGAAACGAGTGGCTCTCTCGTCAAGCAAAACGTCTATCGCTTCAGACCGAAAGCAACTATGTTGACATTGGTGTACGTGTTGAGATCCCCGCAGCAGTGATGCAAGAGATTGCAGATGCACTCTATGAACCCAAGTTAATCTACTACTCAAGACGTTTTGATGACAAAGTTCGTCTCTTCTGTTTCAATCCAGGAGGTGTCGTGACTAGTGAGTATTATGATGATATCCTCACTGTGAATGGTCAATCTTTCGCAAACAAGAAGACTGCCAACACGAACTTTGCGCTGCTTGTTTCTACAAAGTTCACAGCACCTTTCAATGAGCCAATAGCTTATGGCCAGTACATTACCCGTCTGGCAAACATGTTAGGCGATGGTGTCATCGTTCAGCGACTAGCTGATCTGCAACGAGGAAAGAGAAGCACAAAAGAAAGAATTGCCAGAAGTCCTGTAAAACCAACACTTCCTAGTGCCTCTCCTGGAGACCTCAGTTTCGCCTTGCCATATCGCCATCTCAGTTCTATTCTTGAGATGCTGAATGCCTTGGATGAGCTGTGCCCCGGCGTGGCGAGTTCAGGAACACTTCTTTATGGCGTTGAAACAAAGTTCTATTCTTCACGACTTGAGCTGAACGAGAGGTTAGAAACTCAGGTGCAGAATCTCTATGCTGCTGGTGATGGTGCAGGTGTTACCCGAGGGCTTATGCAGGCATCAGTATCAGGACTCTTGGTGGCGCGTGATATCCTTCAAAAGGAAGGTCTAGCACTTTAGTATCCTTTGAGGCTGAAGAGCTAAAATCTGTAACTCAGTGATGTGTTGCTGGATTTGTGACTTGTGTCTATCTGTGGTCCATAAGTAGACATTCCTCCAACTTTTGTCTTTACAGTGAAACTTATATACTAATATACCAAATGGTATCCTAGGTACTGGCTGACAAGCCATACAGAAAGAAGC
>JAEORX010000091.1 GCA_016840685.1 Candidatus Thorarchaeota archaeon | reverse complement strand
CGCTTCGCCATGGGTGATTAGCTGGAGTCCTGGGTCCACATCCCAAGTACTAATACTTGTTTTGCCCCAGTTTGATCCGTCATAGTCATCATATGCACCCACTCGCCATAGCTGCGGCGGGTCTACTGGCGTCACCATAAAAATCATGTCGTCTAGATGATCAAGAAGATCATCTGGAAGAGGCTGACCTACAAGACCATCTGTATAGTTGAAATTATCGAACCAGTTAGTCCTTCCTCCAGCAAATTCATTGTCATAGGGCCAGAACGGTATATCTTCATACTCATAGTGGGGGTTATACGGGCGGACTGCACCGGATTGGACTATAACAAAATTGTAGGTTGCCCAGACAAGACTAGCTACTATGAAGATTGCACTTATGAGAGTGGTAAGACCCATTCGTCTGCGTGAAGATTTCGTAGCGGCGCTCACTGGACTAGTCCTCTTGTTCACTATTTCGAAGATTTGGCGTGTCAGGCAACTCATGGTGGATGTGAGTTACTCTCAAACGTCCGTTCTTAGCAATTAAAGGGTTGCTCGGTTGGACTCGGTATTGTTTATCGAAAGCGTCTTGAGCGAAATCAGACCAACAATTTCACATACCCTGATGCTTGAAAAGCACAACTAACGCATAAAACCAGAGGTCTGAAGATGGAGTCATCTCATCGTCTGATTGAGGAATTCGTAGTAACTTCTCTAGAAGGTGCTAACAAGGGGGCACACACCCTGGATCATACTAGACGAGTCTATGCCCTCTCTATCAGGATTGGCAGGGAATTGGGAGCAGACTTGAAGATCTTGGGAGCCGCTGCACTCCTACATGATATCGGACGACCATTGGAGTCTGAGCGAGGCGTTTCACACTCAAAACTATCAGGAGAGATGGCAAGGGATATCCTAAGCAGATTAGATTTTAGGGAAGCAGAGATTGAAAGAGTCGTAGACGCAATCAGAACACATAGATTCAGTGAGCATCTTGAACCCAACTCCCTGGAGGGCGAGATACTCAGTGATGCTGACAAACTCGATGCAATGGGGGCGATTGGTGTATTCCGTGCAGTTGCGCAGGCAGAAAACACAGGAGTTGGCATGGACGGGTTTCTATCTCACGCAGATCAAAAACTGCTGAAGCTCAGAGATTTGATGTACACAATTCCAGCTCGTAGGGAGGCGGAGAATCGTCATCGGACGTTAGATACATTCGTGAAACAACTGAAAAGGGAACTGACGAGCAATCACCGATTGAGGTAGAGTTCAAGGTAAGACTCTCGGATTGACTGGGTGATATCAAGTCCAAGATCCTTCACTACCTTGAATATTCTTTCTCTTTTTTCTGCAAGCTCGTCTTCGTTGTTCGCAATGCTCTCAAGTTCAATGAACAGGCCAACATCCTCTACCTCATCTGTGCTGATTGTCATTTCGGATAGGCTGAAGAATTGACGCTTCTTTGAGACTTGCGCCACCAGTTTAAAGCCTAGACTCTCGAGAATCGTGGTCACACTCTCAGCGTCATTGAGTTGCACAGATGACTCTGCTCGTGTCTTTGTGGTAGTGTCTATTTTTGGACCCTTATAGGTGAGTTCCACTAGTTCGGTTGATAACGTAGAACCTTCATGGTCGAGAGGTCTTCTTTCTCGTACCCTCAGGGCTTCATCTGTTGCCTGAAAAGATTTGCAGGGATGGTTGAAATATGAGTCGATCTGGACTTCTATGTTTGTCCTTTCTGCGCCAAGGAGCCTAATTCGCTCCTCTATCTCTGCGATATCCTCAATTGCTAGCTTGACCTCGACCTCATATGTACTGTTCATCGGTAACAACCTCAGTTTTCATGATTCTCTCATGCGGCTGTTAGATGTTTCCATTGAATGGTTGAGCCATAAGCCAAATAACGACGAAGAATCCATCGTGAGGAGTGGGAGTCACTGTGACCAAATTCAAGACCATCAGATGCGCAAAATGCGGCAACACATATGAAGAGTTTGCTGTTCCTCCAAACGATGGTTGCGGAGGGAGGATTGACTTCGACCTTGACTTAGAGGGCGTTAAGGACACAATCACACGGGATACTCTTGAGAGGAAACGACCAAGTCACTGGAAATACTTTGAGCTGATGCCTCTTAATCACAGAAGGAACATAGTGACATTGGGGGAGGGCGGCACCCCACTTATCGAAAGTGGAAGGCTTGCTGATGAATGGGGATTGAAACATCTCTCATTAAAGCTTGAGATTCCAAACCCCTCTGGGTCGTTCAAGGATAGACCGATATGTGTGGGAGTCAGTAGAGCCTTGGAAGATGGGGCTAAGACGGTTTCTGCGGCGTCATCTGGTAATGCTGCGGCCGCTATGTCCACTTATGCAGCCAGAGCGGGACTCCAAGCTGTTGTCTTTGTTCCAGAGGATGCTCCAAAGGGCAAGCTGATTCATCTGAGAACACTGGGAGCGAAGGTTTTCAGAGTCAAGAAGTTGAAAGAGGGTGTAGACCCAACAACCACTCTGTTACTGGCAGCATGTAATGAGTTTGGATGGACACCATCACCATCCTTTGGACCCTTCAATGGTTTCCAGTTTGAGGGGACAAAGTCACTCGGTTTTGAGATTGCAGAACAATGTCAGTGGGATCCACCTGACTGGATTCTGTTCCCGACTGGTAGCGGAGGACTCATGGCAGGAACAATGAAGGGGCTCTGGGAATTTCAAGAGATGGGATTGATTGATAGTCTCCCAAAACCTGTGGTCGTACAGCCAGAGGGGTGTGCTCCAATTGTGAGAGCTTTCAATGAAGGGCAGAACCCGTTGGAGATTACTCCCTGGGAGTCAAACCAGACAGTTGCAGGAGGGCTCGCAGACCCCTTTCCTTGGGACGGTGACGCTGCTCTCAAGTATCTGAAGTTGGCAGAAGGGGAGGTGATTGCAGTCCCTGATGAAGAGATAGAGAGAGCTCTTGTGCTATTAGGGAAGCTTGAGGGGGTTTTCGCAGAACCTAGCGGCGTTGCAGCCTTGGCGGGACTTAGAGCTCTATTAGACAAAGGGACCATAGATAGGTCTGATAGGATTGTGGTTCCAATAACAGGTTCAGGTTTCAAAGATTTATCAACTCCTGATAGACTCTCCCCTGAGGTTCATCTTATACCTCCAGAAACAGCAGCACTCAGGAGGGCTCTAGAAAACTATGAATGATGTGATTCTATGGATGAGGAAAAAATAAGGGAATTCATGGCAGTAGCTATCGAGGAGGCCAAGAAAGGTCTCGAAGAAGGCGGAATTCCGATTGGTTCAGTTCTGGTGATAGATGACAAGATTATAGGGAGAGGTCATAATCAGAGAGTACAGAAAGGCAGTGCTGTCCTTCATGCTGAGACGGACTGCTTGGAAAATGCAGGGAGACTGACTGCAAAGGACTACAAGCGGTCTATACTGTTCTCTACTCTTTCGCCTTGTGATATGTGCAGTGGGGCTGTGCTGCTCTACGGAATACCAAGGGTCATAGTTGGGGAAAATAAGACATTCCAGGGACCAGAGCAGTATGTCCGAAACCGTGGTGTGGATATCATGGTTCTGAATGATTCTGAGTGCATTAAGATGATGGAAAGCTTCATCCGACAGAATCCGAAACTCTGGAACGAAGACATTGGTGAGTAGAGTTCAATCGTTGGAGATACAAGAATGTCAAGTAAAGAGCTCAGGCAAAGGGCAAAGGAATTGGCGAAAGAACACGGTTATCTCCAGTATATGATTGAACGATATCTCTCACTTTGGGGTGAAGAGAACACTATTCGGTTCATTGAGGCTTGCGAACAGCCTGTAAGAACTGCAATAAGAGTCAACACGCTGAAGACTTCAGTCAGTAGTGTGCTTCATCGTCTTCAGGCGAAAGGAGTTTTACTAGATGAAGTACCATGGTTGAACAATTGCTTCTATGCCGACTTTAAGGATTCATCTCCAGGTGCATTGCTTGAACACATGCTTGGGTTCTACTATGTCCAAGGTGTTCCCTCGATGACCGCCGTTAGCGTTTTGGATCCACAACCTGATGAGATAGTTCTCGATCTTGCTGCTGCACCAGGAGGAAAAACAACACACATTGCACAACTGCTGGAGAACACAGGAATGGTCATGGCGATTGAACAGGACAGACAACGGATGACTAGTCTTCAGAGTAATATCATACGTTGTGGAGCAACTAATACTGTGGTCATTCGTGGCGATGCTAGAAAACTCGACGACCTCCCCTTCAAACCCGATAAGATCCTGCTTGATGCGCCCTGCTCAGGTGAAGGACTAATTCCCTTGGACCCAACAAGAAAGACAAGCAAGTCCATGGCAGACATCAGGTTCTGCGCCACACGAGAGGATGAGATGCTAGAATCTGCTGTAAATGTCCTTTCAGAGGGAGGTTCAATGGTCTACTCAACATGCTCCATAGCTCCTGAGGAGAATGAATACATTGTTGATGGTATACTGAAACAGCATCCTGAGATTGAAGTAGTCGAAATTCCTACAAAATTTGGGACACCCGGTTACTCTGAGCCTTATGGTGTCAGACTGAGTGAGTCATTGACATTGACAAGGCGCTTCTTGCCACATCTCCATGGAACTGAGGGATTCTTCATCTGTAAATTGAGGAAGAAGGAGGCTGTTTCTGAGTGAAGATAGAGCTAGTCAATCCCATGGATTGGAGTTCTGTTACTGAACAGATTGATATCGAGTTCGGAGCGGGGACAACAAGAAACCTCCTTGGAGACCGAGCCCCTATCTTCATGACCAAGGGAGGGTCTAGAATCTTCTATGCGGTTCCGAAAGACTGGATTACTGAGTTGATGAACGCTAGTGAAACTCTTGATATTCAGTTTCTTGGAAAGGAGCTAGGATCGTTGGACAAGGGAAGATTCAGACTGAGTTTGCAGATCTTTAGTGAGATCGCAGAGATGACCGAGAGCTTCATCATTGTATCACAACTAGGTGCAGAAGCCTTCACCTATGGGAGAAGCATCATTAGAGAGTCTGTGCTTGAGCTGAATCAGTCACTTGTTAGAGGACAGAGAGTCCTTGTACTCTCTGAGAATAGAGAGTGCCTTGGGATTGCCACTCTGTCGGTGGATGCAGCGAAAGTGACTCGATTGAGGGCGGACAAACTGGTTGCGAAGAATCTTGTCGATGTGGGTTGGTTCATCAGACGTTTGGGCTAGACAAACATGTCAGTCGTGCGGTCGGAGTCCTCGATGGACTTTCTCATCTTCTCAAGCCTTTCAATTTCTCTGGACTCCTCAAGGAGCTGCTCTACGTTTGCTCCGACCCCATAAATCTCATTGATCTTCTCAAGCATGGTTGCTGCAGACCGTGGATCTGGACGGCCTCTAGTGGCGTAAGTGAGAAGACCAATGGCCGGAGCTTCCTGCATTTCAAGCTCTGCTAGGAACAAGGCTAGGGGACCAGCAACAAACAGACCCTCCTCCAGGAGCGGTACCTTCCATTTCTCGAGCATATCCTTGTATGCGGTGGTTGGAACACACCTCATATCAGCTTCGTCCTCCTTGAAGGATGCATCAAGGCCTCCAAGGAGCAGGGTTTCCTTGAAGTTGTTTTCAGCCACCCAACTTGCCAGCTTGTCAATGAATCCCCACTGTTCTGACTGATGTGGTTGAAATCGAGGGACTAGAAAGATCATCTTCTTCTTGTCATAGGAATAGAGCTCGAATGGTAGAACGAGTCGCTCATTCTCCATCGATACAAAAAGGGGAAGCATGTCACTCTTGATGAACCCTATACGCTCTGCCTCAAGTGTCCGTGTCAGATGAGCGGTGCTCAAGAATCCCACTTCGCCCAGACCATGAAAGCCGCAGATGAAAGTGGAACCTGGTTTAATCTTGAAGTCCTTCTTCAATATGATTCTAAAAGATGAATCAGTGGTAGCTACGAAAGCCATGACCATTCAAACCTCAATAGAGAAGGCTGCTATTCCAACCTCTCAGTTGATTACCTGTTAGAGATTCTGTGGTTGCTTTTGAGAGTTTGTATGTGTCTATGTAAGATTGACATTGGAGCGTGGGATGTGCATATTTTGCGCATTCGAATGTTGTGTTGGTTGTGCGCATTTTTTGACCAGTCTTCCGGAATTTTGTCCAGTCACGCATAAAACTAATAGGATAATATACTATATCCTCATATCACCTTATGCGCATTCGCTGGAGCAGGACTGGTTGAGTACTCTAAGGGAACTAGAACTCCAACAGGTCGCACCACGTCTATTGGAGTTGCTCAGAAGGCAAGGACTTGCCACACTCACTAAGTTTCAGTCTGGCTCAGTGGAACAAGGTATCATGAGAAGAACCAGTCAGATTCTGGTGACGTATGACTACGATGAGGCATATGTCATCGGTGAGATTGCACTTCTCAACCGAGTTGCATCAGATCATAGAGCTCGAGCTCTTGTCCTTTGCCCCAACCCGCACCAGGCAGAGAAACGGTTTCGTTCCCTAAGTCAGAAGTGTAGCAGATTAGGTATTGAAGCATCTGCAATTATTCGGAGGAGAAGTGCAACAAGAGCGCATACTGCATCTGGTAGAGTAATTGTCACAACCTATACAGCACTTGACATCACAACGAGAATCAACCCGGACATACTTGATGGAGTAGTCTACGTGTTGATTGACCGACTTGATTTGATTGGTCAACCACGCATTGGAGTGCATTTAGAAACAGTCCTTGTCACACTTCTGGGACAAGGTGATATTCAGTATGCAGCAATTTGTCCCCCTCTTGAGGACATCAAAGAGCTTGGTAGGTGGTTGAGCGCCAAGATAGTAGAAGACCCGAAGACGGATGTTAAAATCATCTTCAGCGTTAAGACCTTTCAAGACTCAGAGGACTCACTTGCAGACCTGACAGAGTATGTTACCTACCGCAATGGACAGGTCATGATACTCTGTTCAAACATAACGACCTGCGAGGAGCTAGCCCTTCAACTTGCTGGTGCTCAAACAGGTAGCAAAGCAACTGCTCTTGATTTACGGCTTGCTCCAGAATTAAGAGATGACCTGAAACTTCTTTCCAAAGAAATCAGTGAAAAGTACCCTCAATGTGAAACCACCATGAATTTGAGCGACACAGTGCCCAGAGGAGTGGCCTTTCTACATGAGGGGGTTGGAATGATCCAGAGGAGGGCTCTTTCAGAGGCTTGGGAGGATGGTCTTCTTCCTGTCATTGTCTTGCCAACCCGATTTGCAATAGCGAGTGGTCTCAGAGCTACGGTTGTATTCCTGATGGGAGTGTTTATGCAAGAGTATGGTAAGGAGGTTTCCCAGGAAGATGCAGTCACAATGCTGTCTGAATGGCAGCTGAGTGATGTCTTGGAAGCAGCTGGAAGAAGAGGCATTGATAATGAAGCATTTGGCATCGTCGTAGTGGAGAATGAGCCAGAGAGAGTACGAGTGATTGCCAAGTATTTCGAAAAGGATGCAGAGGGAAATCTGAAACCAAGTCTTGGTGAAGTTGACAGTGCAATGGATGAGGCTGAAAACGTTCAGGATCTAGTCTTGCGCCAGCTGTGTGGGAAACCAAAGCGAGATGAAGATCCCTTCTCAGTAATTGAACGGACTTTTTGGGGAAGCAGCAGTCTGGTTACCGATATCCGCCAGGCTGAGAGTCAGGATGAAAAGGCAGTAGAGAGTCTATTGACTCTTCGTTCCACGCGATCCACGTTCTCAAGGGCAGGAGAGATTCCTGATAAGAGTGTGAAACTTGTGTCAGTCAGGCCGGACAAGATTGAGGGACTTGTGCACAGTGGGAGTAGGGAGATTTGGCACTACACCACACTGAGAGCAAAGGAAGGGGTTTCATGTTCCTGTGAATCATGGAAGTATCAAGGAGTAAGGAAACATAGGCTCTGTAAGCACCTTGTGAAATTCGCTAGATATGTACTGGACAAGGATGATACTAAGCCATATGCTTCAGGTGTGATTATGCAGGCTCTTCGTGGGCTCGAGGTTTTTGATGATCTTGAAGCTGATGGTCTTATCATCAGAGACAAAGAAACCACGCGTTGTACAAGACTGGGTGAGAATGTTGCTGTTCTAGGTGTTCCCGTAAAGGATGCGAAGAGAGTGATGAAGGCAATTGCTGATAAGACGAGTGATCTGAAGACGATTCTGGAAAATGTCATTTTGACTCAGACGACCATTCCAAGAGAGACCGTGAAGCGTGTATTGATTAAATTGCCCTCAGAGAACATCGGGAACATCATTAGTGGAGATGACAAACCAGGCATTGTAGAGAACTGCCTAGAGGAACTTGAGTATGTCAACTCAATCCTACTGAAACTCCTTGACTCAAAGCACGCAGCAAGGAAGACTGTTGAGAAGCTTGAAGAGAACTTACTACATCTTCTGGAGTCCATGAGGTAACATTTTTACGGTAGTGGTCTTGTGGCGGCTCAGACCTAGGGCATTATCAAGCCCAGAAGGGTGGTCGAGCGATGAAGTTGTTTGAACATGAGGCTAAGGATATCTTCAGGGCCTTCAAGATGCCAACCCCTCCAGGCGGTGTCGCCAGAACTCCAAAAGAGGCAAACGCGCGTGCAAAGGAGGTGGGAAAGCCTGTTGTTGTGAAGGCAATGGTGCTGGCTGGAAAGCGCGGAAAAGCTGGTGGTGTGAAATTTGCTGACTCACCAGAAGAAGCAGAGAAATGTGCAGACGAGATTCTTAAGATGCGCATCAACGACCTACCAGTAGAGGCGGTCTTAGTCGAAGAGAAACTGAACATTGAGCAAGAAATCTATGCAGGTATTACCATTGACAGGAATGAACGAAAGTATGTAGTCATAGGTAGTGCGTCAGGTGGTATGTCTATTGAGGAACTTGCGGAGGAGAGTCCAGAAAAGATCATCAAGATGCATGTAGATCCCACTTTGGGTTTTCAACCGTATGAAGCACGTCAAATGGCAATATCAATGGGATTCAGGGGGAAGCAAATCAATCAGCTTGGTAGTTTCTTTCTGACGCTTTGGAATATTGTTGAAACTTATGATGTTGAGTTGACTGAGATCAATCCACTTATTCTAACAAAGGATGGACGGTTCTTTGCGGCAGATGCGAGGCTGAATATCGACGACAACTCCCTCTATCGGCACAAGGACATAATTGAGAAGCTCAAAAGAGAACCCGTTGAGCAGAATGAGCGGGAGAGACTGGCTACCGAGAATGATATGGCCTATGTTGAGCTCGAAGGCGACATCGCATGTATCTGTAATGGTGCAGGACTCACCATGGCAACTTTAGATGCTGTTTCTCTATATGGTGGAAAAGCAAGCACATTTCTGGATCTTGGCGGAGGAGCTGATGCTAAGAGAGTCGAAAAAGGGATAGAGATTGCTTTGATGTATCCAAAGGTGAAGGCCATCCTTGTCAATATTATGGCGGGGATAACCAGATGTGATGAGGTTGCGAAGGGCATAGTGGCTGCGAGAGATGATGGGGATATCACGGCACCCATGGTCATACGAATGGTTGGGACAAACGAGGAAAAGGGACAAGAGATACTCAACAAGGCAGGGATTCCATTCCTCCAGACAATGGAGGATGCCGCTTCAAAGGTAGTTGAGTTGGTGAAGGAGGTCGGATAGTTGGCAATACTCGTGGACAAAGATACTAGGGTGGTCGTTCAAGGAATCACTGGTACACAGGGGGAGTATCACACGATATCCATGTTGAAATATGGTACAAAGATAGTCGCTGGGACTTCACCTGGTAAGGCTGGCGAAGAGGTCAATGGTGTTCCTGTCTATGATAGCGTTTCTGAAGCGAAGAAGGCAGAGGATGTAAATGCTTCAATAATCTTTGTCCCTGCACCTTTTGCAGGCGATGCAGCTCTTGAAGCCATAGCAGCAGACCTAAACCCAGTAGTGGTGATTACAGAGCATGTTCCAGTGAAGGATGAGATTCGTGTGATTCATGCAGCCAAGGCAAAGGGAATCACAATAATTGGACCCAACACACCAGGTATCATTACTCCTGGCGCAAGACAGAAGGTCGGTATCATGCCAGGACATGTCTTCTCACATGGTAATGTTGGACTCATGTCCCGTAGTGGCACATTGACCTACGAGATTGCAGCAGGAATGACCAATGCAGGAATAGGGATATCAACAGCTCTTGGCCTGGGAGGCGATCCGTGCGTTGGACTCACCACGATTGAGGCTGTAAGGCTGTTCAAGAGGGATAAAGCCACCAAGGCGTTGGTGCTGGTTGGGGAAATAGGAGGAGATGCAGAGGAGCGTGCCGCGACTTACATAAAGAAAGAATATGACCTCCCAGTGGTTGGTTTCATTGCAGGGAGGACTGCACCTGCAGGAAAACGAATGGGACACGCAGGTGCCATCATCAGTGGAAGTACAGGGACTGCAGCTGCTAAGATTAAGGCACTGAGTGATGCCGGAGTAGCTGTGGCAGACAAACCAAGTGATGTCGCGAGGCTTCTAAAGAAGGCTATGTGAAGAATCTTCTGGCATTCATTTGTGGAAAGAGCACAAGCTTTTAAAACACAACTCAGCTGGAAAGCCGAGCGGGCTAACTAGAGAACTCTCTGGCCGCTATCAAGTACATGAGGTCTAAATGATGCCAGTAGCTGACATCGAGAAACGCAGGCTAGCACAGCATTATCTGTTGTACAAGTCCATATGCCGATACTGTGGAGCAACCAATCCACTGAAAGCGAAGAAGTGCAGGAAGTGCAAGAACAGCGACCTAAGACCTAAGAAACGTCAGAAGAAGTAGCTCTCGATTTGTCAGTAATGGGAACTAGTCGCATTTCACCACCAATGGCTAGGTTTCTCTCAGGAACATCCTTTGTAACTACTGTATTCGCACCGATTACTGCATTATCACCTATTGTTATACCTGGCTTAATGAAGACATTGACACCAATCCACACATTATCCCCTATAATGATGTCCTCATCAATATAGGAATGCAAATCGCTGACCTTTTTCGAGTGAGCTCTGATGTGGACATTATAGGAGATTTGGCATTTTTTACCAATTTGGATTTTTGATGTCGGACCTGCTATGATGTATGCAAAATTGACATTTGTCCCTGCTCCAATTTCGACATTTCCCTTTATTACGCAGTCCTTTCCGATGCTAACATTTTCATATGCTTTTTCTTTCTTCATTTTACGGTAGTATTCTGCTTTGGTCACAATATACGCGCAGATTTTTCCAAGAACCATATCATCTCACCCTAATTCCAGTTTCAGAAGCTTATGAAAACTCCAGCACTCTTAAATACAATTGATAATACACTGCGATTTCAGATGGGCCGGTGATCTAGTTGGTTATGATGCCGCCTTCACAAGTAGGGTTCATTTGAATTCCGTGAATGTACATGGAGTGAGCCCTAGCTGAAACCGGCGGAAATCGAGAGTTCGAGTCTCTCCCGGCCCACCAAATTCTCCCACTATCATAGCGTTAGAGTTATAACAAAAACTCTAGCCGTGCCATCAGCAGGCTAAATAGCAGGTTCGATTGGAAGTCGAATCTCAACCTACTTCCATTA
>JAEORX010000090.1 GCA_016840685.1 Candidatus Thorarchaeota archaeon | reverse complement strand
CGCTCTCACGTTGAGATTCCAGCTATTCCTGGTGAGGTAGAAGATGCCAAGGAAGAGGGAATCAAATTCATGCTTCTGACATCTCCTACAGAAATCCTCTCCTCCAAAGGGAAAATCACAGGAATCAGATGTATGAAGATGAGACTCGGTGAGCCTGACCATTCGGGTAGACGAAGACCTGTTCCAATTCCAAACTCTGAATTTACAATGGCTATTGATGAGATGATTGTAGCTATAGGCCAGTCTACTGATCCACGTGGAGTGCAGACCGACCTTGAATGTTCAGAATGGGCTACTGTGAAGGCTGATCCTGTTACCTTAGAAACAAATATGCCTGGTGTGTTTGCAGGTGGAGATGTTGTACTTGGACCTCTCACGGTTGTCAAGGCTGTTGGTCATGGGAAAGATGCTGCAGTATCCATTGATAGATACATTCGAGGTGTTGATCTCAAGGAGGGTCGTACAAAAGAACGTCATCGAGTCCAATCATATGAGGTTGATAAGACCGGCATACCCTTTGAGGATCGCGCAGCAATGCCAAAACAGGGTATCAACACCAGAAAACGTGGATTCACTGAGGTCGAGCTCGGGTTCAATGAGGCTGTAGCTGCGGCGGAGGCTGAAAGGTGTCTTGGTTGTGCCGTTTGTTGTGAATGTGAACGGTGCGTCGATGCCTGCACGCGTGAAGCAATAGACCACTCGATGAATGATGAAGTCATTGACCTTCATGTAGGTGCTATTATCTTGGCAACTGGATACCGATTGTTTGATGTCACAGAGTACCCCCAGTTTGGTTATGGAAGACTGCCTAATGTGATTCATGCGTTAGAGTATGAACGACTCATCAATGCGGCTGGACCAACCCATGGACATCTTGTCAGACTTACTGATGGAAAAGTACCAAAGAGCATTGGGTTTGTGCAGTGTGTTGGTGCTCGCGATGTGCAAAAAGGAGTACCATTCTGTAGTCGGGTTTGTTGCATGTATGGTATCAAAAATGCTGTCATGGCAAAGGAACATAGTCCTGATACTGATGTTACAGTATACTATGCTGATATCCGAGCCTTTGGGAAGGGCTTTGAAGAGTTCTACGAGATGGCTCGGACTCGATTCGGAGTCAATTTTATACGTGGACGAGTTGCAGAGGTAAACTATGAAAAAGCAACCGATTCGTTGAGTGTCAGATTCGAAGATACTGAGAAGGGAGATCTGCACGAAGTCAACCATGACCTGATTGTGATAAGTCCTGGTGTACAACCGCCGGAGGGACTAGAGGATATAGCTGTGGAGCTCAACATGGACCTCTCTGAAGAGGGGTACGTAACAGTGGAGGACCAAGTCATTCGACCAGTTGATACTTCAATTGATGGGGTCTTCGTCTGTGGTTGTGCTGACGGTCCTAAAGACATTCCTGACTCTGTGTCAGCAGGAAGTGCTGCTGCAATGAGAGCGACAATCATTCTATCGAAAGTTGAAGAATAAAGAATGGAGAATGGTGAAATATGACTGACCAAACAAAAACTGAATCACCTATCAATCATGCACCTAGCTCAGGCTTTGCTAAAGAGATTGAGCAAGAACCTGGTGGTGAAGGCATTATGAAGTGCATCCAATGTGGGATGTGCACTGCTTCATGTATGGTCGCTAGTATGACTGAGAGATATCGGCCAAGAAAGCTAATCCAGAAGATCCTCCTCGGAAAGCGTGAAGAAGTGTTGACTAGTGAGCTACCTTGGTTGTGCATGACCTGCAAACTCTGTGAAGAGAGATGTCAAGAAGATGTCGATCTTTCCCAGATTTTCACAGCAGTGCGAGAAATAGCTGCTCGTGAAGGTTATGTTCCACCCGTTTTCCAAAACACGATTGAGAAAGTCCTCGAGGATGGTTGGATGCTCAATGATGCATATACAGACTTCGAAGAAGATGATCGTTCTGACCTTGGACTTGACCCAGATCTTGGATGGAATAACGAATTCACAAAGAAAATCAAGAAGAGGTACTTCAAAGGAGGCGATGCAAAGTGAAGGAATTCATCCTCTATACTGGATGCACAACACCAGTTCGACTTCCTGCATACGAGAGAGCTGTAGAAGTTGTGCTAGAGAAACTTGGTGTCAAACTGACAACGATGAAAGATGCAAACTGCTGTGGTGCTCAGTACATTGAATCAGTCAATCATGTTGCATACTCTGCCATGAGTGGTAGAATTCTAGCAATTGCCGAAAGCATGGATATGGATATCCTGGCAATATGCGGAGCTTGTTCTGGTTCTCTCAAACATGTGAAGCACGAGCTGGATAATAATAAAGAGCTGCGCAACGAGGTCAATGATATCTTGGAGGAGGAAGGTTTGAAGTACACTGGTACAGTTGAAGTGAAACATCTACTCCAGATTTTCAGAGAAGACATCGGTTATGATGCCATTAAATCTGCAGTGGTGAATCCCTACAAAGATGTACGACTCGCAGCCCACTATGGTTGTCACGTCACTAGACCTGAGGAGATTGTCCATGTTGACGACGCAGAAAATCCCACAATCATTGATAGGATAATTGAGGCTGTGGGTGGCATCCCAGTTGACTATACTGGCAAAACTCGTTGTTGTGGTGGTCCCTTACTCGCCATGGATGAAGAAGTTGCCAATGCCATAGGTCGTGACAAGATTGAGAACATTAGAGCTGAAAATGCTGATGGCATCGTCACTGCATGCGTGTTCTGCGACATTCAACTGACTCAGGTTCAGTTCGGAGAGGGATCTAATGACAAACCAAAGATCCCTGTCATAACATTACCTCAGTTTCTGGGTCCTGCCATTGGAATTGATTTCAACTCCCTTGGCATTCATCTGAATAAAATAAGCCCAGAGGCTATTCTTGAAGCGCATTAGGAGAATATGGTATGACTAAGAAGGCATCAAGTGCACTTGTTGTAGGGGGCGGGGTTGCTGGGATGCAAGCCGCTCTAGACATTGCCAATCAGGGGTTCAAAGTCTATCTCGTAGAGAGATCTCCTTCGATTGGCGGCCGTATGGCTATGCTTGACAAGACTTTCCCAACTCTGGATTGTAGTGCGTGTATATTAACGCCCAAGTTGAGCGAAGTTTCTAGACATCCCAATATTCAATTGATGACACTTTCCGAGGTAGGAAGTGTAACAGGATCTGCTGGTGACTTTAAGGTCAAAATTCGTCGGAAAGCACGCTATGTTCGAGAGGACTTGTGTTCTGGATGTGGCGATTGCGAAGCTAATTGTCCAGTTGAAGTAGCAAACGAGTTTGACCAAGGCATTGGCTTTAGAAAGGCCATTTATGCACTCTTTCCACAGGCAACTCCTCATATCTATACAGTTGACAAGGAGAACTGCACAGATTGTGGAAGATGCGTGAAGGTCTGTGAAAGAAATGCAATCGATATGAACATGAAGGACAAGTTCGTCACCCTCGATGTTGGCACTATCATTGTTGCTACGGGTTTCGAACTCTTCGATATCACGCAATATCCAAGGCTTGGATATGGACAATATCCCAATGTCATTCATGCCATGGAATTTGAACGACTGATCAATGCAGCAGGACCAACACATGGACACCTTGTTCGTCTTAGTGATGGGAAGAAACCAAAATCGATTGGTTTCATTCAATGTGTTGGAGCTCGGGACGTTCAGAAGGGAGTACCTTACTGTAGTCGAGTCTGTTGCATGTATTCAATTAAGAATGCTGTTATGGCTCTTGAACATGATCCCCAAGCTGAAGTGTGGGTTTACTATGCTGATATACGAGCATTTGGTAAAGGCTTTGAGGAATTCTATGAAATGGCCAAGAGTCGCTTTGGCGTTCGCTTTGTGAGAGGTCGTGTTGCTGAAGTCATGGAAGGGAAAGCATCCCATGACCTTGTTGTAAAGGTCGAGGATACAGTCACCTCCAAGGTTCGGCTGATTGAACATGACCTTGTTGTCATCAGTCCTGGAGTAATTCCCTCAAGTGGAATGGATACGATGGCGAAGAAATTAGGTATAGATCAGACGGATGATGGGTACATCGAAATTAGCCATTCATTCTTTGGTCCAACTGTCACTAAGATTCCCGGAGTATTTGTTTGCGGGTGTGCGGATGGACCAAAAGATATCCCTGACTCAGTGTCAGCAGGTAGCGCAGCTGCCATGAAAGCTACCATCATTCTGTCTAGTGGAGGAAAATAACAAAATGTCAGGATCTGAAGAAGAACCAAGAATTGGTGTGTTTGTTTGTCATTGTGGACACAATATCGCTGGTACTGTGAACGTTGAAGAAGTAGCACAAATGGCATCAAAATTACCCGGTGTTGTATTTGCAACGGATGAGATGTTCATGTGCTCAGATGCTGGGCAAGTGCTCATTAAGGATAAAATCGCTGAACATAACCTAAACCGAGTTGTTGTGGCGAGTTGTTCACCTCGTATGCACGAACCCACATTTAGACGAGTTGTCGAAGAGGCGGGTCTAAACAGATACCTTTTCGATCAGGTAAATCTTCGTGAGCACGTATCATGGTGCCACATGAGGGAGCCTGAAAAAGCGACAGAGAAGGCCAAAGACCTTGTAAGGATGTCTGTTGCACGCGCCGCAAAGTTGCAGAATCTACCAGTCAAGAAAGTAAGTGTTCTACCTACAACTATGGTTGTTGGAGGCGGAATTGCTGGTCTTAGAGCATCCCTAGATATTGCAGAACGAGGATTTGATGTCTTACTCATCGAGAAGACCTCAAAACTTGGTGGTAATGTTGCCAAGTGGACTCATCTATTCCCCACTGATGAGTCTGGTGCTGATATCATCAAACCCCTCATTCGTGATGTAAAGAAGCACAATCGAATCACGATACTAACAGATTCCAAGGTGTCTGAGTTTGATGGCTATATCGGTAACTTCGGAGTCACAGTAAAGAATCTGAAGACTCAGAAGGAGCAAAGATACGAAGTTGGTACAGTAATCGTAACCACAGGATTTGAACCATTCAAACCATTTGGTTACTATTCATATGGTGAGTCCCCTGACATTCTCACCTTGGCTGAACTTCAAGAACTTACTCCAAGTGAACAACTACTAAAACCAAGTGATGGGAAACCTGTAAAGAAAATGGTCTTCATCGGTTGCGTAGGTTCTCGACTACCTGGTGTTAAAGGTCATGAACATTGTTCACGTCACTGTTGCTCTGCGACAGCCAAGGCTGCAGCAGACCTGAGAGATAGTGTTGAGGAAGTTCTGGTGCTATACCAAGACATCCGTACCTATGGCAAGGGGCATGAAGAGTTCCATCGTATGGCTCGACAGAAACATGTCATATACAGCAAGTTCCCGCAGAATGAATTTCCTCAAGTAACCGTGAAAAAAGGCAAACTCACGATAACATGGCGCGATGTCTTGGCTGCTGAAGATCTTTCGTTTGAGCCTGATATCATTGTTCTTGCAACAGCCATGATTCCACCTGAAGATGTTGAAGAGACCTCACATCTGTTCAGTCTAACCCGAAGTGGTGATGGTTTCTTCAATCCCGAGCACATCAAACTGGCTCCTCTCACTACTCACACTGCGGGAGTCATGATTGCAGGTGCGGCTCAGGCAGCCAAGAATGCATCCGAGGCTGTAATTGATGCCAGTGGCGCAGCAGCAAAAGCGGTAGGACTTATGGCACAGGGAGAAGTGGAGATTGAATCAACGGTCTCTCATGTCATTCCTGAACTCTGCTCAAGCTGTCACACATGTCTGACTGCATGTCCTTACACTGCCATCTCGATGGATGAAACTAAGGACCCTCCAGTGGCTTTCGTGACAGAGGCAAAATGCCATGGCTGTGGGACATGTGCAGCTGCGTGCCCGAGTAGTGCAATTGTAATGTATCACTCAACAGACGATCAGATTCTAACAATGGTGGAGGCATTCCTATGTCCTGCACCAGAGGCACAAGGAGGTAGTTAAGAATGACATCATCATCAACGACAGCAACAGAAACCATAGAATCACAAGAACAATGGGAACCAAAGATTATGGCGTACTGCTGCAACTGGTGTTCCTATGCTGGAGCTGATCTGGCAGGCACAAGCAGAATTCAGTACCCCACAAATGCAAGAATTCTCCGAGTGAACTGCACTGGACGTATAAGCCCAGAATTCATCTTGGCAGCGTTGAATATGGGTGCAGACGGAGTTCTTGTTTCTGGTTGCCATCCCGGAGACTGTCATTATACAAGTGGAAATCTTAAGGCTCGAGCCCGATGGGCTCTCATGGAGACCGCCATTGAACAGGCTGGAGTTGACCCACGTAGAGTCAGACTACAATGGGCGAGTGCTTCTGAGGCACAGATTTTCGCAGATGGTGTAAGAACACTCACCGAACAGGTGAGAAAACTTGGTCCAATAAGGAGGGACTGGAAATGAGCAGAATGTTTGGTAGATTCTTTACTCAGAAACGCGGTGATGTTCGCAAGCAACGAAAAACAATTGAAGACTTCCTCAATGGAGGACCTGCATCAGTATCCAAGATAGCTGAAGCAACAAAGTTTGAAACAGACCTTGTTGTTTGGAATCTTATGGGGATGCTCCGTTGGGGTCAGGTTGAGGTTGCAGGTGAAGACAATCACGAGATGGTCTACAAGATGAAGGAGGTTTAAGCTTGGCTGATCCAGTTTCAATCGCTATGGGCCAAGGCAGTTCCTGTTGGGGTTGCTTCCAAAGCCTTGTTGATATTCATCTCCATCTGGCAGAAGTTCTCCCAGCTCTCGAGATAAAATACTGGCAAGCGGTTGCTGACTATAAACTCCATCATCTGGAGAGCTATCCTGACAAATCGATTGCTGTTGGACTTTATGAAGGCATGGCACGAACTGAAGAAGACATTCACCTACTCAAAGTGATGAGAGCGAAGTGTCAGACCCTAATTGCCTTCGGGTCTTGTTCTTGCTTCGGTGGGATTCCCGGTCTAGCTAACTTCTCTGACATAGAGGAATGTTACGACGTAAAATTCCGTGAGAATGCCACTGTGAGTGGTGGTCAAGTACCAAGTGAGAACCTACCAGGTATCGCGCCTGTTGTTAAACCAAACAACAGCTTTGTCGATTTTGAGATCTACTTGCCTGGTTGTCCGCCAACTTCCAAATTGATTCTCACAGCAGTTAGTAAGCTTCTAGCTGGTGAGCCAATTGAATTGCCACCACATACGGTATGTCACTACTGTAATCGCGAGAAGAAAGAAACTCCTATTGAGAAGATACTCCGACCCTATCAAGGGATTGCAGATCCTGACAGATGTCTTCTTGAACAAGGATACATCTGCGTAGGTTCAGCAACCTGGGGATTGTGTGAGGGCCAGTGTGTGAACAAAGGTGCTACCTGTAGAGGCTGTTTTGGTCCGCCTCCGCCAATTATGCAAGACCATGGAGCCAACTCAATGGGAATGCTTGGAACTTATGCACCTCTCCCGCCTGAAGAGATAAAAGAACAGGTAAAGGACCCACTGGGCTTGTTCTACCGTTTTGATTATGCCACTAGCAACCTTGGAGAAATACGAATCAAGCGCGAGGAGGTCAAGCACCAATGACTGAAGAAAAAACAATCAGAGTAGATCCTGTCACACGACTTGAAGGGCATGGTTCACTCACATTAAAGCTCGGAACAGATGGAAAAGTAAAAGATGTGCAGTTCAATGTGAACTCAACAAGGTTCTTCGAGAAATTCCTTGAGGGTCGACCGATGGAAGAAGCTCCAAGGATCGCTCCCCGAATCTGTGGAATCTGCCCCATCCCACACCATCTTGCATCAGTGAAGGCTGTTGAGGCTGCTTGGGACATTGCTCCTCCACGTGCAGCTGTCAAGCTACGACGGCTCATGATTGAGGCCAAACAACTCTCAAGCCACGCTATTCACTTCTATGCCCTTGCTGCTCCAGACTTTGTGTTTGGACCATTTGCAGACCCCTCAGTGAGGAATGTGGCTGCAGTCTTAAAGTACCTACCAGATGTCGCTGTGCAAGCCATCAAACTGATGGAGTTTGGTCAGGAACTCATAAAGACTGTAGGTGCTAAAGCTATACATCCAACAACTGCAATTCCTGGTGGGCAGCTATGTTCAATGTCTGAGGAAGACAGAGACCTCTGGCTTGGCAAAGTACCTGAGATGCTTGAGAATATACACAAGACTGTAGACCTGGCAAAGAAAGTTGTTACTGACTATATTGATGTCGTCACAAAAGTGGCTGTCACGCCAACTTACTATATCGGTCTTGCTAACAAGGGTGTTCTTGATATCTACGAAGGTACTGCAAGAGTGATGGACCCAGATGGCAAAATAGTCGCTGACTTTGAAGCCAAAGACTATAGGAAATACTATGGAGAGCACATCCCCAAGCATAGTTATGCCACTCATATCTACTACAAACCTGCTGGATACCCAGAGGGAATCTGGCGTGCCAATACGCTAGCACGATGTAATGTTGCAGACAAGATGGCAACCCCACTTGCTGATGCCGCTCTCAAGGAGATGCGTGAGCTGGTAGGAAGACCATCACATCACACATTTGCCTACCACTATGCACGAATTGTTGAGATGGTCCAGGCTGCTGAGTGGATCAAGACACTTCTAGAGGACCCAGAGATCGTCAGCAAAGATGTGAAACTTGCTGATGTCGAACCTAAAGCTGGGGAAGGTGTAGGACTTGTGGAGGCTCCGAGAGGAATTCTACTTCACAACTATACAAGTGATGAGAAGGGAATGCTCACAAAAGCCAATCTTATCGTCGCGACAAACAACAACATTGCTGGAATCGAGAAGAGCCTGATGGTTGCTGCCAAGCAGGTCTTCGAGGAAAAGGCTCACGAGAGTCTGAAACTCCCCGATCCACTCGTGAAGACCTAGGAGGAAAACGACCATACCTCATGATTATAAAGAACAAAAGGAAACGTGAACAACTATGTCGGAAGAAATCCCTGAAGGACTACTGAACCTCCTCGAAATGGTGGTTCGGTGCTACGACTGCTGACTATCCTGCGGCGCTCATTTCGTCATTGTAGACGATGAGGGTCGCGAGATCGTCAGGAAGGAGCTAGTGACTGGCGGCGGATGAAGGCACGGCCGTAAACGAAACGGGCCGAGTCTGACAACCCTGCTCGGGTGTGCTTGTCACACTCCTTCCATCCTCTTTCTTTTCAAGTAGAAGCCCTGCGTATTCTAATTTGAGTAGGTTCGATTACAGTGAATGAACCAAGAAGTTCGTCTTTGTGTTCATTTAATGTTTTTACAATTACCCTTGCCTTGTTCTCGCTAGATAATCCGTGCAATCGAAGGAGAATAATTCCATAGGTGAGTTTCCTCTGTCTATAGAACAATTCTCCAAAATCCTTGTCTGCTGTGACTAATATTGATTTCTTCTTGTTAGCCAATTTGATTACTATATCATCAGAAGCTCCTGGTGTCAATTCTGCTACTGTAAAGATATCGAATCCATTTTCTTTTAGATGATTGACAATACTTCTTTCAATACACTCATCTGCAAGTAATTTCACTCTGTGGTAGCTCCTGTAGGGTAGGTTGTTACATTTTTCAGAGCATCAGAGGCAAATGCGAGTGCAGCTAAGATTCCATCACGTGTGATTTGTGGAAAATCTTCTAGTATCTGGTCAATCGTTTCTCCAGCTGCTAGTTTTTCCAGAATAAGTTCTACAGTGACTCTGGTTCCTACAATCACAGGTTTTCCTAACATAATATCTGGGTCTACGATTATCAGGTTGTTAGCCAATTATGACACTTCCACCGATTGTTACTCACAATTACTTATAATCCTCGCGAGAGATACTTGGGATTTAATCGTAAGTTCTCTTTTCTATTCTTTCATTATTACGATGAGGATCGCGAGTTAGTCAGGAAGGAGCTAGTGACCGGCGGCGGATGAAGGCGCGGCTGAAAACAAACGGGCCGGGTCTGACACACCCCGCAAGGGTGCGCGGGTCGCACCTCCTTCCAACCTTTCTCTTTTATAACTCAGATTCCAACAGTAAAGTTGGTAATCACTCTGCTATACATTATGGATAGATGATGAAAAAGCCAAGTGAGGAAACACTGAATAGATCTCATTGACTGTGTTAATCAACCTCTGTTAGAGTTTAAATCCCCTCACTCCAATCTTCATATTGAATCTGACTTTGTGAGGTTTAAGCATGAGGATTCCTCTTGGTGCTCAATCTCCTATTACGGGTATGTGGGAGAAATGTATAGCAGTGGCAGCCATAGTAATTGCTCTTGGTATTATAGCATTAGTAATCTACCCTCCACTTGTTAACTTGATTTATCTCGGTGTGTTTATCTTGATTCTTGGCATTTTTGCCACCTGTATCTTAGGACTATATGATTCAGCACATGAAACGCTTGAGGCTGCCAAAAAAGACACCCCTCATGAAGGCTACAATCTTTGAGAGTCGCGAGTTAGTCGGGAAGGAGCTTGTGACCGGCGGCGGATGAAGGCACGGTCGAAAACGAACGGACCGCGTCTGACAACCCTGCTCGGGTGTGCTCGTCACACTTCTTCCATCCCTCTTTCTTTCCAGATTGCTCTAAACTATAAACGCAAAGAAATTCCACAGGTTTAGTATCCAGACAACGATTAGTGAAAGGGTGAAGTAGAGAGTATATAGAACTCGTTCGAGTATGCTTCTACGTGACGTTCTATTGAAGCCTCCTTTTTGGGTCCACGAAAATCCTACCAATAAACCAAGTACTACTACTGCGACCAAGTACGTAGCCAGTAAGATGAATATTAGATTCATTGTTGAATGGTAGCTTGACATTATCTGTGTCCATGTTGCTGGAATACCAGTAAGCGTTGTCAAGTATTTCCATTCATAGAATCCATCACTGATCAACGTAAAAACAGGAATTGAAATAGAATAGTGTGAGGATGCAACAAACCTGATTAATGTTCCATGATTATCAATTAACGAATACCTACTCCGACTATATATTACAGTTAATGCTAACAGAAAAGCAATTACAATTGTTGAAATGAAAAGTAGGATTCTTCCCATTGTGGGAATAGAAAATATGAACATACTCAATAATTGAACAAGAGAAACTGCTATTCCAACTAATCCCAGTAGACTAATGGCTCTGATGTGGTTTCTTTCATTTTTTCGCTTCTTCAAGAAAAATCGTAATTCCATGATTAAGAATAATGGAAGAAATAGAAGTGCCCCAAATGCATTGATTTGAATGAATATCAGACTAAGCAAAGAAAATTCAATTGATGGTCTTAGTATCCAAGATTCCGGTGGAAATCCACTGAAATACAGGTGTGTTATTACTCCATTCTCATTTTCAAGAAATGCAATCATGAGTTTAGACTCACCAGATGCATCAAGAAAGAACCCAGGTTCGACTTCCACGAAATCAGTGTCGAAACTCACAGAGGCACTGAGCGATCTAACTCGTTGGACATTTATTGTCCCGTCAGAATTTGCAGTCACTTTCATGTATTCAAATGAACGTGTACTGAGAAGCTCTATCTTCTGAGCGGTTAAGAAGTAATAATGAGAATTGATATACTCTCCAACATATCGATTAACACGTTCCTCGTAGCCAGCAAGCGGTGTGATAGTTTCAGACATAGG